>NZ_NHTT01000009.1:0-199202 GCF_002806845.1 Marinomonas sp. ef1
GGCAGTGGTAGCGCTGAACTTGGTTGCCACTTAATTTCGAGATAAGAATAATCTGGATGTAACCATAGATCACCAATAGCAACCAATGCATCACCTAAGTACAAGTAAGGAAGATGTTCACGCCACCAGTTTGGTATCGCTTCATCGTTAAGCCATTTTTTTAACTTACGAGTTTTGCCATTGGGCATCATTAAACTCTCACCCTGAGGACGAGCCTTCAACACACAAGCATCACTGCCACTTACACAAATTTCGTCAAATGGGCGTGGCAAAGTCTCACCAGAAAACAAAGCTGCCAGCTTAACGGCTTCATCAGGTGGCAGGAGGTAAACCGCATTTTGATGGCGCATTATCCGTCCATGGGAAAATTCAAATTCAGGCTGTTTATCTTCCGCACTGGAAAACATCGCCTCAATACTTTCCAGCTGAGCTTGCGGTAATGACACCCCTTTATCCTGTAAAAAATGTCGCCACCAAAAAAGCCGTTCTTCAATCGATTTATCAGCAATATTAGATAAAACCAAACCGCCAAGTTCGTTGCACCAAGCAACTAACTGCCGCTGAGCAAACAGAGAAAGCATGGCATAATCCGTCGCAATTCGTTGCGCACTGGAGACGATATTTTGCTCCATTTTTGGAAAGCGTTCTTTCAGAACCGGCACAACACTTTGACGAAGAAAATTACGCGTAAAATGCTCGTCGGCATTGGACTCATCATGAATCCAAACAAGTTGGTGTTGCTGAGCGTAATCTTCAATATCGTTTTTTGAAGCAGCTAACAAAGGACGTATCAAACGAGTACTACCATAACCAAGCAGCCTTTCGTATGGAATACCAGATAAACCCTTTCCGCCCGTTCCTCGCAATAAACGAAACAACACAGTTTCAACCTGATCACCAGCGTGATGAGCCAACAGAATCACATCCCGATCACTCATTAACTTTTGAAAGGCTTGATAACGAGCATTACGAGCCGCATCTTCTAGAGAAGCCTGAGCATCTAACTGAACTCGTTGTGCGATAAAAGACACGCCAAGGTTGTCACAAACAACCTCACAATGCTTTAGCCAATCATCGGCATTAATACTCAAACCATGATGGACATGAAGCGCTACAAGCTTTTGTTTTTGCTCCACTGATATTTGATTAACCAAAGCATGCAGCAAGACATGGGAATCTACGCCGCCACTAAAGCCAATCCAGACTCTATCTACCTCAGAAAATAAGGAATCTATCCACTCAGCATTAAACCTAAGAGGCGACAAAGAAATTAGTGATTTAGGAGTTGAGCGTTTCATCATAAAGTCTGGGAGCAAAGTGCCTTAAACGTAAGAAACAAAAAAGCCCCCAATATAGGAGGCTTTTTAAGAAAACAAAAACTTATAGACCGTAAGACATTAAACGGTTGTAACGACGAGCCAATAGCTCTTCTGTAGTCAAGGCTTCCATACGATCCAATGCTGCAAGAACATTTTTCTTTAAACTCTGTGCAATTTCTTCATGGGAAATATGCGCACCACCAAGAGGCTCTTGAATAATGTTATCAACAAACCCCAACTCTTGTAGACGCTGAGCCGTAATGCCCATTGCTTTCGCCGCATCAGAAGCACGGTCTGCACTCTTCCAAAGAATAGATGCACAACCTTCCGGTGAAATAACAGAGTATGTGCCGTATTGCAGCATCATTAGCTCATCACAAACGCCTATTGCCAAAGCACCACCAGAACCACCTTCACCGATTACTGTAGAAATAATCGGAGTTTTAAGGCGAGACATAACTGCCAAGTTAAAAGCAATTGCTTCACTCTGGCCACGCTCTTCCGCGCCAATACCAGGATAGGCTCCAGGTGTGTCAATTAATGTCACGATAGGCATATTGAAACGTTCAGCCGTTTCCATAAGACGTAGCGCTTTACGGTAACCTTCTGGGCGAGGCATACCGAAGTTACGAAGTACTTTTTCTTTTACTTCACGGCCTTTTTGATGGCCAATAACCATAACTGGACGACCATCTAAACGGGCAATACCACCGACAATGGCACGGTCATCGGCATAATGACGATCACCATGCATTTCTTCAAAATCAGTAAAAGCGTGTTTAATATAATCAAGAGTATATGGGCGCTTTGGGTGACGCGCTAACTGAGAAACTTCCCATGCCCCTAAATTACTAAATAAACTCTTAGTTAACGCTATTTTTTTATCTTCGAGACGACTGATTTCATCGCCTATGTTGAGTTCATTATCGTTACCGACTAAACGTAACTCTTCAATTTTCTGTTCGAGCTCAGCAATCGGCTGCTCAAATGGGAGATAATCTAAATTCATGGTTTAATTACACTACTGTTTGGTTGCCATCAAATACAAGGACAAAAGGCGGCTAGCCGTTTGCTCTATAGCTCTATTAAGCGTATTTCTACGCTGCACTCCATTGCAAAAACTATTTAAATGAGTCTAAGTATACACTAACTGAACATTTTGTTTACCGTATTGTTTCTGAAGTTGATGAATTAATTCGTCATCCGGACGAACCTTCCAACCCGATCCTAAACGGATATCACCACATGCTTGCGGCGTATCAAAACCTATCACCACATCGCAGCCATCACCTCGATATGATTCCATATAGTTTGCCAATGTCTGTATTTCTGTTGGTGTTACTGTCTCTGACGTCCACGTAATTCGCAATGCTTCTACATAACGAACTCGAGCCTGAGCAATATCAAGAATATTTCTTGCTATAACTTTTTGTCCGCCACGAAATTCGTCAACGGTAATTTCACCCTCCACAACTACAACCTCATCTTTGACAATAACGTCTTTGAAGGTATCGTAGTTATCAGGAAATACAGTCACTTCTATTCGAGCGGAACGGTCATCTAGTGTTACAAAGGCGATGTTACCACCTTTTTTACTCTTGGTAATACGTAAGTCAACAATCAAACCCGCCATGACCTGCGTATCACCACGTTTTGGTTGTAAATCCACAATTTTTGAACGAACAAAGCGACGAATCTCTTTTTCATATTCATCTATTGGGTGACCTGTCACATACAAACCAAGCGTATCTTTTTCGCCATCAAGACGCTGACGTGGTGGCCATTCATGTTGAATCCCAATTTCCCTATAAGCATCCTCGGTATTTTCTTCTACCGCGATACCAAATAAATCCATCATGCCAGCATCTTGGTTTTTAGCATCTTGAACGGCTCGTTTCAGTGCCTCATCAATACAAGCAAATAACGTAGCTCGATTCGGGCCTATAGTATCAAACGCCCCAGAGCGAACCAAAGCCTCCATTACTCGCTTATTAACTTTACGACCAACTCGTTGGCAGAAATCAAAAATATGCTCGAAAGGACCTTCTTTGCGAGCTTCTACAATGGCCTCAATCGGACCTTCACCCACGCCTTTAATCGCTC
Source organism: Marinomonas sp. ef1 (assembly GCF_002806845.1). NCBI lineage: Bacteria > Pseudomonadati > Pseudomonadota > Gammaproteobacteria > Oceanospirillales > Oceanospirillaceae > Marinomonas > Marinomonas sp. ef1. The sequence goes on from NZ_NHTT01000009.1 coordinate 3,423, forward strand.
CCAGCCCATAGACGATGGCACCTTTTGGATTAACAGTAAATTTGAAAACTGACTCATTGACGTTAGGTAACTCTAACGCTAGCTTCATTGAACGACACTCTTCAATGAAGATAACGATCTTATCCGTATTCTGCATATCAGCAGACAATACAGCTGCCATGAAAGGTGCTGGATAATGATTTTTTAGCCAAGCTGTTTGATAGGAAACCAGTGCATACGCCGCCGAGTGAGATTTGTTAAAACCATAACCAGCGAATTTCTCCATCAAATCAAAGATGTTACCTGACAAGTCCCTATCGACATTATTTTTAAGTGCGCCTTCCATGAAGATCAAACGCTGCTCAGCCATGACCTCGGCTTTTTTCTTACCCATCGCACGACGAAGTAAGTCAGCACCACCCAGAGAGAACTTAGCCAATACCTGAGCTATCTGCATTACTTGCTCTTGATACAAGATAATGCCGTAAGTCGGTTCCAATACAGGAATCAGATCTTGATGTTGATAATCTGGATGAGGGAAAGCCAGCTCAGCACGACCGTGCTTACGGTTGATAAAGTCGTCCACCATGCCCGAACCCAATGGCCCTGGACGATATAAAGCCACCAAAGCGATAATATCCTCAAAGCGCGAAGGCAAAAGCTTTTTAATCAACTCTTTCATACCGCGAGATTCCAGCTGGAATACCGCGGTAGTTTCCGCTCTTTTTAGGAGGTCATACGTGGACCTGTCTTCCAGATCGATCAAAGAGATATCGAGCGGTGGCTTACCCTCTAACGCATTAATAGTATCAATGTTTTTAACGGCCCAATCGACAACCGTCAGCGTTTTCAAGCCTAAGAAGTCGAATTTTACTAAGCCAGCTTCTTCAACGTCATTTTTATCGTATTGGGTAACCAGACCAGAACCGTCTTCTTCACAATAAAGCGGGGCAAAATCAATTAGCTTAGTCGGTGCGATTACTACACCACCAGCGTGCTTACCAAAGTTACGTACCACGCCCTCTAAAGATATCGCCATTTCCATGACTTCAGCTGCGTCTTCATCGCCCGCTAAAAATTCCGGTAATGCTGGTTCTTCTTCCAAGGCTTTTTTAAGCGTCATACCGATTTCAAAAGGTATCAACTTAGATAGCTTATCTCCCAGACTATAAGGCTTACCTTGCACCCTAGCTACATCTCGAACCACGGCTTTTGCTGCCATTGCACCGAAAGTGATAATCTGAGATACAGCATCACGTCCATAGGTACGCGACACATAATCGATTACTCGGTCACGGTTATCCATACAGAAATCAATATCAAAGTCAGGCATGGATACCCGCTCTGGGTTCAAGAATCGCTCAAATAACAAATCGTATTCGAGTGGATCAAGGTCGGTAATTTTAAGAGCATAAGCGACCAAGGAACCAGCACCGGAACCACGACCTGGGCCAACTGGAATATCGTTATCTTTTGCCCACTGGATAAAGTCCATTACGATCAAGAAGTAGCCAGGGAACCCCATCTGGTTAATAATAGTTAATTCAAAATCCAAACGATCCCAATATTCCTGACGGCGCTTTTCGATACGTTCGCCATATTTTTTGGTGAGAAAGTTAAAACGCTCTATCAAACCATCATATGATAGCTTGCTAAAGAACTCCTCCATCGTCATGCCTTCAGGCACTGGATAGTCAGGCAAAAAGTACTCACCCAACAGAACATCAACACTACAACGCTTAGCAATCTCTACGGTATTTTCTAAAGCTTCAGGTATATCTTGAAAAAGCTCCGCCATTTCTTCAGGCGTTTTAAAATATTGCTCTTCGGAATAACGACGCTTGCGACGCGGGTCATCTAAAGTCACACCATCATGAATACAAACTCGCGCCTCGTGGGCTTCAAAGTTCTCACGCTTTAGAAAACGTACATCATTGGTTGCCACAACAGGACAATCTAGCTCGCCAGCCAAAGGTACTACGGCATGAATATAGCTTTCTTCTCCGGGTCGGCTGGTTCGTTGCAACTCGACATAAAAGCGATTGGGGAATACTGACATCCAATGAGCTAAACGGTTTTTAGCCTGCTCGTGTCGACCTTTTTGCAGTAGGTAACCAATATCACCAAAACCTGCGCCAGATAAAGCAATGACATCCTCACTGTGCGTTTCTATCCACTCTCGTTGAACGATTGGACGACCTTCTACCTGGCCTAGCTGGTACCCCTTCGAAATGATGGCAATTATGTTTTTATAGCCCTTATTCGACGTAGCCAATAAGGTAAAGCGGTAACGAGAATCCACATCATCGTCTTCGGCAACGACAACATCCGCACCACAAATAGGCTTAATGCCTTTTTCCATAGCCCCTTTGTAAAAGCGTACAAAGCCACATAGGTTATTTTCGTCCGTAATAGCGACGGCAGGCATAGACATAAACTCGGTAGTGCCGAGCAAGCCTTTGATTTTTACCAAGCCATCCACCAAAGAAAACTCGGTATGGACTCGTAGATGTATAAATGACGTGGACAAAATTTTATCCCTCTAAAATCTTCTTAACTGGACCAAAACTGCGTCTATGAATCGGCGTGATGCCATGCAAACGAATCGCTTCTAGATGCTGGGCAGTAGGGTAACCTTTATGTTTTTCAAAACCGTATTCTGGATGAGTCTTAGCGGCTTGAACAATATCTCTATCACGTGTGACTTTAGCCAAAATAGAGGCGGCAGAAATAGCCGATTGCCGAGCATCGCCTTTAACCACAGCTTCTGCAGAACAAGGTAAATTAGGCGGAATACGGTTACCGTCAACCAATACATGTTCTGGAACTATGGAAAGTAAAGCAACCGCACGAGACATAGCCAGCATACTGGCATGAAGAATATTTATCTCGTCAATTTCCTCTATCGTTGCGCTGGCAATGCCATAAGCCAAGGCTTTTTCTTGTATTTCAACAAATAAAGCTTCGCGTTTTTTTTCACTTAGTTTTTTGGAATCAGCTAAGCCAGCAATGGGTCGTGACGGATCTAAAATCACTGCTGCAGCCACAACTTCTCCCGCTAACGGCCCTCTTCCAGCCTCATCAGTCCCGGCCAATAAATTTCCAAAATATACCTGACTAACAAAAGGTTCCATTATTTATCTTTTCCTTCAAGCATACTAACAATAGCTTGAGCCGCCTGCGCACCAGCATTTTTGCGCAACATGGTATGCAAATCTAGATACTTGGCTTGAATGGCTTTATCGGTAATAAAAGACCGCCAAGTTTGTAACAATCGTGTCGCCAAATTATCTGGCGTCGCATCATCCTGAAGAAGCTCAGGCACTAACGCTTCATTAGCCAACAAATTAGGCAAAGAAACATAAGGAACTTTAACCATTCTAGACATAATAGCGAAAGTAAGCTTATTGACCCGGTAGGACACAACCATTGGTCGTTTCACTAGCATAGCTTCCAATGCTGCCGTACCAGATGCAAGTAGAATAGCATCTGATGCTGCCATCACAGTGCGTGATTGCCCATCAATCAAAATAGCTTCGGCATTGGCTTCATGCAATATTGCTTCTATTTGAGTTCGACGCTCTTTATTCGATGCAGGAATCAAAAAAGTAGCAGAAGGTTCTTTTTGCTTAATCAATTTAATGGTATCGATAAAAAGCGGCGCTAAACGAGACACTTCACCTTCACGAGACCCAGGTAAAATACCAAAAACAGGACCATTAATAGGCCCTAGATTAAGCTTCTCTCTGGCAATAGTGACATCACTTTCAAAAGGTATATCATCAGCTAACGTATGCCCAACACAAACTACCGGAATGTCGTGCTCATGATAAATAGGTAATTCAAACGGAAAAAGTGCCAACATAAGGTCGATGGATTTTTTGATATTAAAAATCCGTTTTTGACGCCATGCCCAAACTGACGGACTAACATAATGAACTGTCGGTATACCTGCTTGTTTTAATTTTCTCGCAAGCGGCATATTAAAATCAGGTGAATCTATACCAATAAAAGCAGTAGGGGGATTGTTTAAACAAGACTGGTATATGCGCTTACGAATACCCAAAAGCTCTCTGAGCCGCCCTAAGACTTCAACCAAGCCCATGACAGACAATCGATCCATCGGCACAACACTCTTGAAACTTTGCGCCTCCATTAGTGGACCACCAATACCTTCAAAAATTGCTTCGGGTTGTAACATCTTTAGGTGAGCGATCAAATTTGCACCCAAAATATCACCCGAAGCTTCACCAGCTACCAACACATACCGTGTCGCAGACGTTACTTGCATTTATACAACCTCTAATAATAAAAAACCCCGAAATAGTCCGGGGTTTTCTTTTAAAACATGGTGCCTATCGGACAATTCCACGTTTTGAATGCCGAATTGACAAAATGTACTCTGCCACTTCAGGAATATGAAACATATCCCCGTGCTCAAGCTCTAGTAACGCAGATTCTAGGGTTAAACCTTTTAGGTACACCGTCTTATATGCAGTACGCAATGCTCTAATGACTTCTGCAGATACACCTCGACGGCGCATACCTTCAAAGTTCATACCATGCGCTTTAGCAGGACTACCAGAAACCATGACATACCGAGGCACATCTTTAGAAACCATTGACCCCATACCACACATGCTAAAAGAGTTAACCTGACAAAACTGATGAATACCTGTATACCCACCAAGGATGACATGATCACCAACCACCACATGCCCAGCAAGAGCAGCAAAGTTCGCTAATATATTGTGATCTCCCACAATACAATCATGACCAACATGCGTACTTGCCATAAACAAGTTATGGCTACCTACCGTTGTAATACCATTATCTTGGATGGTACCACGATGAATCGTCGCATTTTCACGAATAACATTACTGTCACCAATCACAAGCTGTGTTGGTTCACCCTTATACTTTTTGTCTTGGTTCGCTTCTCCAACAGAAGCAAACTGATAAATCTCATTATTACACCCAATTGTCGTATGACCATTAATAACAACATGAGATTTAATAATACTACCAGCACCAATTTTTACATTCGGTCCGATCACACAAAAAGGACCAATCTCCACACTGGAGTCAATCTCTGCTTTCGAATCGATCAAAGTAGTTGGATGTATCGCCACTATATTTTCCTGTCTGCACACATAATAGTTGCAGAGCAAGCTAACTGACCGTCAACTGTAGCTCTACATTCGAACTTCCAAATGCCTCGTTTTTCGGCAATAATTTTTGCTTCCAATTGCAAACGATCGCCAGGTACAACTGGTCGCTTAAAGCGCGCATTATCAACACCGACAAAATAATAGATAGAACCATCTTCAGGTTTCTTACCCATTGTCTTGAAACCCAATACACCGGCAGCCTGTGCCATAGCCTCAATAATCAAAACACCAGGCATTACTGGATGATTAGGAAAGTGGCCATTAAAAAAAGGCTCGTTAATCGTCACATTCTTATAGGCAATAATGGAATCGTTCAGATTTATCTCAACAATACGATCTACTAGTAAAAACGGATACCTATGAGGTAAATACTGACGAATTTCATTTACGTCCATCATTAAACATCAACCTTTGTCTGAAAGCTTTTTAATTTGTTGTCCCAGTGATGAGATCTGTTTTGCCATTTCATCAATTCTTCTAATTCGAGCTGCTGTTCTACGCCATTTACCTGTGGGCTCCATCCCCATCCCTGAAGAGTATGACCCAGCTTCATCAATGGATTTGGTAATCATAGTCATTCCTGTAATATGGGTGTGATCAACTATCGAAAGATGACCTGCAATTCCAGCCCCACCTGATATAGTACAGGAAGCACCTATTTTCACACTCCCAGCAATCCCAACGCATCCTGCGATGGCTGTATTATCGCCAATTACGACGTTGTGAGCAATTTGAACTTGGTTATCTATCTTAACACCATTACCTATTTGCGTATTCTCTATAGCCCCGCGATCAATTGTTGAATTCGCACCTATTTCAACATTATTACCAATAATTACAGAGCCTAATTGATCAATTTTTTCCCAAAAACCGTCATTCGGTGCAAAACCAAACCCATCCGCGCCAATCACAGTACCGCTATGAATAATACACGCCTCACCAACCTCTACATCATGATAAAGAGTGACATTAGAATATAGACGAGAACTTTTACCTATCTTAACACCTCGGCTAAGCACACACCCTGCGCCAATAACACAACCCTCAGCAATCAAGACATCATCATCAATAACGGCATTAGGCCCCACCACGACATTTTCTGCTATCGTTGCTTTAGGTGACACTACAGCACTTTGGTGAATGCCTGACCAGCAATGTGTTGCAGGTACAAAAAGATGTGATATCTGAGCAAATGCTAAGTAAGGATTTGAAACAACAATGGCATTATCTACCAATTGAGCCAACTCATCCGTCTTTACAAGAACTGCACCAGCAGATGTCGATCCAAGTAGACTTTGATACTTAGAATTAGCCAGAAAGCTCAACTCTTTCTGGGTCGCTTTTTCAAGCGATCCTAATTTCTCTATAACTAGATCAGCATCACCTTTTACAACACCTTGAACCTTGGCTGCTAATTGCCCTAGCGTATAACTCATAGATTAATTATCCTTATTAATACGTTTTACTAGTTCATCTGTAATATCTGCATCTGCGTTCGCATATAGACTTAACTGTCTATTAAGTACCAATTCCAATTTACGCTCTTCAATCAAAGACTTCAGGGCAGCCTCACCTTTAGGAGTCAAAGATTGTATTAATTGTTGCTCTAACGCTTTAGCCTGCTGCTGCATATTGGCAGCCATTGCTCGCACTTGATTCTGATGCTCAGCTAACTGTTGACGGCGCTTGTTAAATTCATCTTCGGATAGCGTCAATTCATCGCGCTTCAGATCTTTTGCTGATGCTTCAAGTTTTTCCTGCTCTTTTTTCAAACGAGCGTCCATTTCAGCCACTTTTTGCTTTGGTTCCTTAGCAGCCTCTTGACCTATATTACTTTGTAAAAGTGCCGATCTAAAATCAACAACAGCGACTTCAGTTGCTTGTACGCTATTAATAAAGCATAGAGTGAAAATTACAATTATGAGTTTTTTCATTTTCAAATCCTATTAAATAATACTTTCTAAATTAAAAAGTGGTTCCCAATTGAAATTGGAAAAAATCTGTTTTATCGCCACTTCTTGAATTCAGAGGACGTGCAAAGTTAAATGACAACGGTGCAATTGGAGTAATCCATGTCCAACTTAAACCAACACTGTAACGTAGCTCAGCGGGGTCAATACCTTCGTTACACTCGGAATTACCTGCAAGACAAGTGTCAGTAAAGACGTTACCACCATCCAAAAATAAAGCCGTCCTGACGGACTTATGGTCTTCTACCATAGGTAGTGGAAAAATAAGCTCCGCCGTACCCGTCATCAGAATATTACCACCTAATGCCGAACTACTATTCGTTGAGCCAGCATCATAAGAGTTTTTAGGCCCCAAGGATGAAGAACCATAACCTCGGACTGAATAAGAGCCACCCGCAAAATAGTTTTCAAAGAAAGGCAAATTTTCAGTGTCACCATATCCCATACCATAGCCCAAACGACCTTTTAGTCGAAACAGCCATAAATCAGAGCCATTCAAATTCCAGTATCGTTGAGAGTTCAAGCCAAGTTTTATGTATTGCTGATCGCCGACTGGTAAAGCCACTTCTAATGTTGCTTTTGTAGAATACCCATCAGTTGGCAGTACACCACCAACTAAATCGCTATCACTCCAAGTTAAGCTTGCAATGACGTCATCATAATTATCACCCTGACTATTTACGTAGTCTTTTGTTTCATTAGATGGGTCATAACCTAACTTCACAGTACTTTCTTTTATTGTCATACCGAATGATAAGCGCTGAGTATCCGAAATTGGATAACCATAACTAACACCTGCACCAATTTCATCTAAATCGTAATCTTCCACATCATCATCGGCATGATCACTGGTTTTATAGAAAATCTGGAAGCCTCGACTAACACCATCTACAGTAAAATACGGATTATCATAACTAATGGAATAATCTTGTGTTTGGTTTGTTCGTGACGCATTAAAAGATAACTTATTACCTGTGCCTAAAAAGTTACGCTTAGATATCCCGAAGCCTAGTACAGTGCCATCTTCTTGCGAGTAACCGATACTCGCTTGGATACTACCTGAAGCCTGCTCCTGAACCACAACATCAAGATCAACCTGATCTGAAGTTCCCGCTACAGGTCGAGTGCGTAAATCAACATTGCCAAAAAAACCAAGTCGTTCAATACGACGTTTAGAAGATTGAATTTTAGAGTGAGTTGCCAAAGCCCCTTCAAATTGAGTCATCTCACGGCGCAATACTTCATCTTGTGTTTCGCTATTACCGCTAAAAGTAATTCGGCGAACATAGACCTTAGGACCAGGCGCAATTTGATAACTAAGGTTAACAGTATGATCATCTAGCTTCTCAGGAATCACGTTCACGTTAGTGAACAAATAACCGTCATCACCTAGCTCAGTCGAAATACCTTCGATGATTTTTGTCACTTCGCTACGAGAGAAAACATCTCCTTTTTTCTGAGAGATTTGCTTCCACACCCTATCTTCTGCAATAGGCAAACTACCACTTAAAGTAACGTTATTGATATTATAAGGCTTGCCCTCTTCGACATTTATTACAATATAAACATCACGTTTATCAGCTGACAAACTCACCTGACTAGAGACAACATTAAAATCCAAATAGCCATTATCTAAATAGAAGCTTTTGAGCGTATTGATATCACCTTCTATTTTACCTTTCGCATATTCGTCGGCAGAGCTAAAAGGATTCCAAGAGCCAGTCTCTTTGGATTCAAAATCTTTTGTCAACGTCTCTTCATCAAAGTCTTTGTTACCAACGATATTGATGTGAACGATTTTGGCTGTATCACCTTCGTCGATTTTAATGACAATCCCAGTACGATTACGAGGCATGTCCTTTACTACAATATCCACCTTGGCACTATAGCGACCCAAAGCATAATACTGACGTTGAAGCTCTTGGACTATTTGGTTTAGCGTCTCTGGTTTGTATATTTCACCAATCTCTAACCCAGATAATTTTAAGCCTCGCTCTAAATCTTCTGTTTTAATTAGTTCATTACCTTCAATAGTCAGATTACCAATCGAAGGACGCTCCGCAACCTCAAAGACCAAAATATTATTTTCTTCATAAACATCAATGCCACTAAAGTAACCCGTGTTAAAAAGAGAATTAATAGCTTGATAGACTTTATCAGAATTATAAGACTCGTTCTTATCAAAGCCTATCACATCAAATGCCCTAGATGATGGCATTTGCACTAACCCATCAATCCGGACATCCTCTACGGTTTTTGCAAAACTTTGCACGCTTATTAAAGCCAAAAATACTGCTGAAACGACTTTCACATATACCTCTCTACAAGCGGGCAATATCATTAAAAATGGCGACAGCCATTAGAGCAAATAAAAGAGAAGCACCAACTCGATACGCCATACTCTGAATTTTCTCAGAAACTGGCTTTCGACGAATAGCTTCAATGCCAAAAAATAACAAATGCCCACCATCCAACATTGGAATAGGCAACAAATTAAGCACACCCAAACTAACACTGAGGTAAGCCATAAATTTCAAAAAAGATTGCAAACCGGAATCTGCAGACGCACTCGCTACTTTTGCAATCGTTATCGGCCCAGATAGATTATCGACCGAAATCAATCCTTGTAACATTTTCCCTATAGAAGAAACGGTCAAAGATACCATCTTAGATGTTTGTGCAACACCATAAGAGAGCGCCTCAAGCGGACCATAGTAACGCTCCCTAATAAGACCCTCATCCCATTTTGGCGGAACTACTGCCAACCCAGCATACCCTATCGTTTTGCCATTTTGCTCAGTAGATTTAGGCAATAATAATAATTCCAAAAAATCTTGTGAGCGCTGAACCTCAACCGACAGCATCTTATTGGGATTCGCCTGAACCAGCCCAACAACTTGTTGCCAGTTAGATATAGGTTGATTATTTATTTCTAAAATCTTATCACCAGACTGAAAACCCGCCGCAGACGCAGCACCATCATCAACAACTTGAGCAATAATAGGAAGCACCTCAGGCTGCCATGGAGACAAACCAAAGGCTCGAATCAAATTACTTGGTTCATCACCAACTAACCACCGATTAAGCTGCACAGTATCTTCCTGCAAGGAACTTAATCCATCAGGTTGATAGCGAACGATAATGGTTCCTGTTTTACCAATCAAGCCCGCTAGCACTAAATTTACATCTTCCCATGAGGTTACAGATTCGCCAGCAAGGGAAATAAGCTCATCTCCGGCTTGAATCTGAGTTTGAGCAATCGGGGTATTTTGATCAACTTTACCGACTTTTGGCGCAATAGATTGCACACCTAATAAAGCGACAACTGCATAAATAACGATGGCCAAAATAAAATTAGCAACAGGTCCAGCCGCCACAATAGCGATTCTCTGCCAAACATTTTTTGCATTAAAAGCTTGGTTTCTCAATTCTGCAGAAACATTTCCCTCACGCTCATCAAGCATTCGAACGTAGCCACCAAGAGGAATCATAGCCAATGTAAACTCTGTTCCTGTTTTGCCGACATAACGATAAATCGGCTTTCCAAAACCAACTGAAAAGCGCAGCACTTTGACACCACAACGGCGAGCGACAAAAAAATGCCCAAACTCATGAAAGGTGATTAATAGACCTAAAGCTACAACAATAGAAAGAATATTTAAAATCATGAAAAGCTACCGCGAGAAATCATATCGAGAGCCAAATGACGAGAGTATCGATCTGCCTCAAAAACATCATCAAGATCATTCACAACAACAATATCTGCAGCCATCAATACCTTTTCGTTTACACGAGCAATGTCAAGAAAACCAATCTGGCAATTCAAAAAAGCCGCGACCGCAATTTCATTTGCTGCATTCAAGGTTGCCATTGCTGTACCGCCCATAAACCAAGCGTCAGCAGCTAATTTCAAATTTGGAAAACGAATTAAATCAGGTGATTCGAAGTTCAAACGAGCAATATCAATCAAATTCAAAGGAGGGACATTTGTCTCAACTCGGCTGGGCCAGCTCATACCATAAGCTATTGGAATTTTCATATCTGGATTACTCATCTGCGCAATAACAGACCCATCAAGATACGATACCATAGAATGAACAATGCTTTCTGGATGCACAACAACATCCACTTGGTTCGGCGTAATATCAAACAACCAACAAGCCTCAATCAACTCTAAGCCCTTGTTCATCAAAGAAGCAGAATCAATGGATATCTTTTGCCCCATAGACCAGTTTGGATGCTTACACGCCTGCTCAGGAGTCACTGAAGCCATTTGATCTAGGGGCCAAGTTCTAAAAGGCCCACCGGAAGCTGTCAAAATCACCTTAGATACATCTTGCTTATGTGCGCCACGAACTGTTTGAGGCAAGCTCTGATAAATAGCATTATGCTCACTATCTATTGGAAGAAGCATGACATCATGACGAGCTACTTCGTCCATAAAAAGCTTACCAGCAGTAACCAAGGACTCTTTATTTGCTAACAATGTTCGCTTACCAGCACGTATACCGGCCAAAGTAGGCTTAAGTCCAGCAAATCCCATAATGGCAGCCATAACCTGGTCAACTGAAGAGTCAGAAGCAATACTATCTAAAGCCTCTTCACCCCACTCAAAGGAAATAGCTAAACCATGACACTGCTGAGCCAATTCATCGCACGCCTTTTGCGACCCCATCACTACACGCTGAGGCTTAAAACGACGACATATATCGGCCATTTTATCCACACTTTCATTCGCCGATGCATTAATCAAAGCAAATTTATCAGGGTGCTGAGCAATAATATCTAGCGTGCTTTGACCAATAGAACCAGTCGCACCTAACAAGCAAATACCTTGCATCAAAGCCATCCAGCTAAACTTAGCAATAAAACATAAATAGGAGCAGCAGCTGTCAAACTATCAACACGATCCATAACACCACCATGACCAGGAATAAGATGGCTAGAGTCCTTCAATTCTTCATGGCGCTTAAATAAACTTTCCGTCAAATCACCTAATACAGACACAGACGATGTTATTAACGCGATAACAGCTAACACACACCAATTAAAAAGAGTGAAATCACTTAAGAAAGCAAAAATAATCACACCCACTTGAGTTAACAGCAAACCACCAATAACGCCTTCCCATGACTTACCAGGACTAACAAAACGTGCAAGTTTTCTTTTACCAAAGGCTCGACCAGCAAAATAAGCACCTGAATCAGCGCCCCAGATCAACCCCATAAGAAGCAACACCCATACAACAAAATTGTCTGACTGTTTTAATACCACCAAGGCCGACAAAGTCGTAACCAACACAAAAACGCCAAACAACAAACGACTAAAAACGTGCTTCCAAATTAGTTGTGTTGGGTAACGTATTACCCAATACAAAGCTAAGCCCCATAACAGAGGACTCAAATAAAGTGATGTTTTCTGCAAATTATAATTCAATACAACAAAGCAAACTGCACCGATAAAAGCAGCGTATAAAATACGGCCAACTTGATTGCTTACACCAGATAAACGCGCCCACTCCCAGCCTGCTAAACAAACAACAGCAGCCATGGCAAAAATAAAGTTAGAAGCTTCTAATACAAACACGGCACAAACAAACAATACAGCCATAACAATGGCACTGAGAACTCGAGGAAGTAACATAGTTATCGACCACCGTAACGACGTTGACGCTTTTGATAAGTTTGAACAGCCTCATCAAAATGCTGTTGATCAAAGTCCGGCCATAACACCGGAAGAAAGACAAACTCAGAATAGGCTGTTTGCCAAAGCAAAAAGTTACTAATACGCTCTTCTCCTGAGGTTCGAATCAAAAGATCAGGTGGAGGCAAATCAGCTAATTGCATATGCTCTCCTAATATCACCTCATCAATATCCTCTGTAGAAAGCTCACCTAATGCAACGCGCTTAGCTACAGCTTTTGCAGCTTGAGCAATATCCCAACGACCGCCATAATTCGCAGCAATAACTAAGGTCATCTGATCATTATCTTTCGTTGCGTCTTCAACATTCTTGATTTGCTTTTGCAAACCACCGCTGAAACCTGAAAGATCTCCTACCACCCTAAGTCTGATCTTATGCTCATTTAATCGTTTAAGTTCTTTTTTCAAAGACCGCATAAACAACGTCATAAGCCCATCAACTTCTAGTTTCGGACGCTTCCAATTTTCACTAGAGAAAGCAAACAGCGTCAACACCTCAACACCGGACTTAGCTGCAGCTTCAACCACACGACGCACAGCAGCCGCACCAGCTGTATGGCCAGCAATACTCGGAAGGTGTTTTTTCTTTGCCCAGCGATTATTACCATCCATTATGATAGCAATATGAGCTGGACTGACGGCTGAATCAAAATCAGCGCCATCCAATTCAGACATAGCAGTACCCTAGTCAATAAAAAAAGCGAGCCAAGGCTCGCCTTTCTCATTAAATTTCCATCAAGTCTTTTTCTTTTGCAGCAAGACGCTCTTCTATCTGGGCGACATACTTGTCCGTAACTTTTTGAACTTGATCCTGTCCACGACGATCATCGTCTTCAGAAATTTCTTTTTCTTTCACTAGGTCTTTAAGACTACCGTTTGCATCACGACGAATATTACGTATAGCAATACGGCCATTTTCAGCTTCATTCTTTGCTTGCTTAAAGTAGTTCTTACGAGTTTCCTCTGTCAAAGCAGGCATAGGAATTCGGATCAAATTACCGTTTGTAGCAGGGTTCAAGCCAAGATCAGATTTCATAATGGCTTTTTCAATTTCAGGAACCAAGTTATTTTCCCAAGGAGAAACCCCCAAAGTACGCGCATCTTCAACCGTAATGTTAGCCACTTGACTTAACGGTGTTTCAGATCCGTAATAGTTCACTTTAACTGAATCTAAAATACTAGGGTGCGCACGACCTGTACGGATTTTTTTAAACGCAGACTCAACAGAAGCAACTGCTTTGCCCATGCGGTCTTCTGCGTCTTTAAGAATTTCGTTAATCATAACTTCCTCACTTAATCAGTGTACCTTCACTGCCACCAACCATGATATTTACCAAGGCTCCTGGCTTATTCATATTAAATACACGTATTGGCATACCGTGATCACGGGTCAAGCATATTGCTGTTAAGTCCATGACACCTAATTGTTTTTCAAGAACTTCATCGTAGCCCAATGTATCATATTTCACTGCCGCAGGATCTTTCATTGGATCTGCGGAGTAAACACCGTCTACTTTAGTTGCTTTCAATACGACATCTGCATCAATCTCAATACCGCGTAAACAAGCAGCAGAGTCAGTCGTAAAGAAAGGATTACCTGTACCTGCAGAGAAAATGAGCACATCACCTTCTTTCATTAAGCGCATGGCACGACGTCTATCATAAGGCTCTACAATACCTGTCATAGTGATAGCCGACATCACACGAGTAGCAATATTTGCACGCTCTAAAGCGTCTCGCATTGCCAACGCATTCATTACCGTTGCTAGCATCCCCATATGGTCACCAGTAACACGATCCATCCCAGCCTGACTTAATGCCTGGCCGCGAAACAAGTTACCACCACCAATAACGATACCAACTTCAACACCAATACCACGTAACTGCCCGATTTCTAGAGCAATACGATTCAACACTTTAGGATCGATACCAAAGGACTCATCACCCATCAAGGCTTCGCCGCTCAGCTTAAGCAAAATTCTTTTGTATTTTGGACTCTTTTCTTTTGGCATATCAACCTCCAGCAATGATTTCATTTCTTGAATAACTGAGGTCAATATAACCGACACTCATCGCATTCATCTCTCATAAAAAGGGGCAGTCAAGCTGCCCCTTTTTTTTGCAAGACATTACAACTAAAGATTAACCTCTAAGTTGTGCTGCTACTTCTGCTGCGAAGTCCACTTCAGCAACTTCAATACCTTCACCCACTTCAAGGCGAATGAAAGAAGTTACAGTTGCACCAGCATCTTTAACTAACTGACCAACTTTAATTTCTGGATTCTTAACAAAAGGCTGCTCAGTCAAGCTGTTTTCAGCCAAGAACTTCTTCATACGACCAACAATCATTTTATCAACGATTTCTGCTGGTTTACCAGCCATGTCTGGCTGTGCACGAATAATTTCTTCTTCTTTTGCAAGAACTTCAGCAGGCATATCTTCACCGCGAACAACGCGAGGAGATACAGCGGCAACGTGCATAGAAACATCTTTAGCAAGTTCAGCAGAACCGCCTTCCAATTGAGTCAATACAGCGATCTGACCATTACCGTGAAGGTAACCACCTACTAAGCCGCCCTCAATGATAACAGCGCGACGAGGAGAGATGTTTTCACCGATTTTCTGAACTAATGCTTCGCGTGCTTGGCCAATTTCGCCAGCAAGCAATACTTCGATGTCAGTTTCTTTCGTTGTGAAAACAACGTCAGCTACCTTGTTAGCGAAAGCAATAAAACCTTCATCACGAGAAGCGAAGTCAGTTTCAGAGTTAACCTCAACTAAAATAGCGTAAGAAGAATCGTCTGCTACACGCATAACCATCGTACCTTCCGCTGCAGTACGGCCCGCTTTTTTAGCTGCCTTCATGCCACTTGATTTACGTAGTTCTTCGATAGCCACTTCGATGTCAGCGTTAGCAGCGACAAGTGCTTTTTTACACTCCATCATGCCTAGGCCAGTACGTTCACGTAGCTCTTTTACCAATGCTGCAGATACTGCGGCCATGTTAAATCCTCTTTATACCAATTCAAATTTAAAAAAGGAGGTAAGACACCTCCCTTTAGAAACCAGAACAAACTAGAAAGTTTGCTTACGCTTCAGTAGCTTCGCTTACTTCAACGAATTCATCAGCAGTACCAGCAGTCGCATTACGACCCTCTAGAACAGCATCTGCAAATGCACCAACGTACAATTGAACTGCGCGAATCGCATCATCGTTAGCTGGAATAATGTAATCAACGCCATCTGGATTACTGTTAGTATCAACGATACCGATAACAGGAATACCTAATTTGTTTGCTTCTTTAATTGCGATACGTTCATGATCAACGTCAACTACGAACAATACATCAGGAAGGCCGCCCATATCCTTGATACCACCCATAGAAAGCTCTAATTTTTCAAGCTCACGAGTACGCATCAAAGCTTCTTTTTTAGTCAGCTTATCGAATGTACCATCGGACATTTGAACTTCAAGCTCACGTAGACGCTTGATAGATGCACGAATCGTTTTGTAGTTAGTCAACATACCACCTAACCAACGGTGGTTAACGTATGGCATACCAGAGCGAGCAGCTTGCTCTTTAATCGTTTTAGATGCAGCACGCTTAGTACCAACAAACAAAACCTTGTTCTTGTTTTCAGCCATTTTTTTAACAAGCTCAAGAGCGTTATTAAGAGCTGGAACAGTGTGTTCAAGGTTAATGATATGAATTTTGTTACGAGCACCGAAAATGAAAGGCTTCATTTTTGGGTTCCAGTAACGAGTTTGGTGACCAAAGTGTGAACCAACCAATAATAGGTCGCGCATAGAAACTGTAGGCATTTTACTATCCTTTAAATTTGGGTTATTTATGCTTACCAGCTAAAAGCGTCAGTCA
Organism: Marinomonas sp. ef1; assembly: GCF_002806845.1. Taxonomy (NCBI): domain Bacteria; kingdom Pseudomonadati; phylum Pseudomonadota; class Gammaproteobacteria; order Oceanospirillales; family Oceanospirillaceae; genus Marinomonas; species Marinomonas sp. ef1. The sequence continues at coordinate 20,123 of NZ_NHTT01000009.1, forward strand.
AATAAGGTTTAAGGCAACCTAAGACACCCAAGACACTTTCTTTAATAGCGGCAAGATCGTTGATTTAAGTAAATTCACTTATTTTAGGCACAAGCCCAACAAGCGGGCGTTTTATACCACATTTAACCCAAAACCAAAAGACTTGAACGTGTTTTTTACACATAACACAAGGCACGTTTTTTTCAATTAGAGAGGCGATTCTGCTGATTAAGTCATGTAGAATATACCGCAACATACTATCAACATAGATACAAACCAATTTAAGACATGTGAATTATGAGCAACGAAATCCTACAAAAAATTGAAGAGCTGACAAAAAACGGCCGCAGTGACGTCCCAAGTTGGACACCTAAAGCTCCTGCTACTCGCTTTACTGACATCAGCGATATTGAAGGCATGCGGGTTGCGGGTAAACTCGCAGCCGATGTTCTAGTAATGCTAGAAGAATTTGTTATCCCTGGCGTGACAACGGAGCAACTAGACATCATTGCTCATAACTATATAGTTGATGTACAAGGCGCAATTCCAGCTCCACTAAACTATCACGGTTTTCCTAAATCATGCTGCACTTCTGTGAATGATGTCATTTGCCACGGCATCCCGAATGACAAAGCCCTGAAAAAAGGCGACACAGTCAATATTGACATCACCATCATCAAAGATGGCTATTACGGTGATACCAGCAAAATGTTTTTTGCAGGTCCAGCCTTACCTCATGCAGAACGCTTAGCAAGCGTCACTCAAGAATGCCTTTATCTTGCCATTGATATGGTAAAACCAGGCATACGTCTTGGCGATATCGGCGCCGCTATTTCAGCGCATGCGCACAAACATCACTACACAGTAGTAGAAGAGTACTGCGGCCACGGCGTAGGAACGACCTTCCATGGCGAACCGCAAGTCGCTCATTATGGCAAAGCAGGAACTGGCGTTATGCTAGAAGAAGGCATGACACTGACCATTGAACCAATGATCAATGCAGGCAAAAAACAGGTTAAGCACACAGGTCCAGATAATTGGATTGCCAAAACCAAAGACGGCCGTCTATCAGCTCAATACGAGCACACTCTTCTCATCACTGCAGATGGGGTCGAAGTACTTACTCGTCGACCAGAAGAAACTCGTTTCTCATAAGAGAAGCGAGCTTTAAATAAAATTTTTTAGCAACCTTAGATTTATAACAAACACACTGTAACAATTATTCATTCTTTGAGGCTCTTGTATGGACTTCCCTGCTTTTCCAGACGCTCCGCCACTACTAACACAGGAAGAGAAACATGAGCTATCACTACCGAAGTGCTCTATTTCACGCTACAAAGCCATCATTGAAGAAAAGACAACCATATTCAACGACCTTTTCCACTCTTTATATCCAATAGAAAAGCTTGTAAAGGGTCTCTCCTCTTTTTATGACGAAGTAATGCAAGCAGCCTGGACATCAAAAGCACTGAATAGTGAACCGCATGTAAGCCTTGTTGCGGTTGGCGGATATGGTCGTGGAGAATTACACCCAAAATCTGATATTGATCTACTGATTCTAATGGAGAATGACATCTCCGCGCCCAAAGATAAAATCGAAGCTTTTATCACTTTCCTTTGGGACATTAATTTAGATGTCGGTCACAGCGTCCGCACCATTGACGAATGCTCCGAGATGGCAGCCAAAGACATTACCATCATCACTAACTTGATTGAGTCACGCACCCTTATAGGGCCAATTGATTTACTAGCCACACTCAAACTGCACGTTGATATATCCCAAATGTGGGATGGGCATTCTTTCTACCAAGCCAAGCTAGCCGAACAAAAGCAACGTCACGCAAAATACCAGAATACTGCTTACAACTTAGAGCCAAACCTAAAAGAGTGCCCTGGTGGCCTTAGAGACATGCAAGTGATTGACTGGGTTGCCAAGCGCCACCTACATACACATCGACTTAGCGCCTTAATAGATAAACACTTTCTATCTGAAGATGAATACATCCAACTTAAAGGCGCGGTTAGCCATCTATGGAGAATTCGCTGGGCTTTACACATGGTCGCAGGACGCAAGGAAGATCGACTTCTTTTCGACCACCAGCGCACACTGACTAAGCTTTTCGGGTTTGACGATGACGATTTAAAACGCAACGTTGAACGTTTTATGCAGGGCTATTACCAAAGTGTCGCCGCCATCCAACAGCTCAACGACTTACTTCTTCAACACTTCGAAGAGTCTTTTTTAGCCAAAGACGCCATCAACACAGTAGAAGTCATCAACGACCATTTTCAAATTGCCAACGGCCAACTTGAAGCCCGCTCCAAGACATTATTTCACGATAATCCATCTAGCATGCTGGAGATATATGTCTTACTTGGTGCCCATGAAAACATCAAAGGCATACGCGCCAATACAATGCGACAGCTGCGCGATAGTTTAGACCTGATTGATGACGCCTTTAGAAATGACAAAATAAACACCGACCTTTTTCTCGACATCATAGCCAGCCGATATCGACTGACAAGTATATTACGCTCAATGAAACACCTAGGCTTACTTGGTCGCTACCTTCCCGAATTCGGAGCGATTATTGGGCAAATGCAGCACGACTTATTTCATATTTATACAGTTGATGCTCACACACTACAGTTGGTAGAGAACTTACGTCGCCTCTGGCTACCTGAGTTCAAACAAAAATTCCCCATTTCAGGACAAGCAATCCGCCACGTAGCAAAAGTTGAGTTACTTTATATTGCTGGCTTATATCATGACATAGCCAAAGGTCGAGGTGGCGACCATTCTGAACTAGGTTGCGTAGACGCACAGGCTTTTTGCGAACGCCATGGACTTTCAAAACAAGACACCGACCTTGTCGTTTGGTTAGTGCGTAATCATCTATTCATGTCGGTTACTGCACAACGCAAAGACATTTCCGATCCAGAAGTCATTTGGGAATTTGCCAGCTACGTCAAGGATCAAGAACACCTAGATTATTTGTTTATTCTTACTGTTGCCGACATCAACGCAACCAACCCAACCATGTGGAACAGTTGGCGAGCATCCTTAATGCGTCAGCTTTATTTAGAAACCAAACGCGCACTTCGCCGCGGATTGGATTTCCCTATTGATGCAGACATGATAAGTGACGAACACAAACAACGCGCCTTGGAAATTATCATCGAGCGCAATGTAGATATAATGGAAGCGGAAGCAATTTGGGAAACAATTGAAGAAGAGTACTTTATTCGCTCAAACGGTGACGAAATAGCTTGGAACACCGAGGCTATTTTACGCCACCGCCCTAGCGATAAGCCGCTAATCGCCATAACACCATTGGGTGGCCGCAACTTTTCAGGCGCGAGTAAAATATTCATCTACACATTAATAAGCAAGCATCTGTTCGCCGTAACCGCAGCGACATTTGAACAACTCGGCCTCACAATTCTAGACGCTAAAATAAGTCACACCACAGACAACTACAGCCTAGATAGCTTTGTTGTCATGGACAGCAACGACAGTGATACGAATCTACATCTAGACAAAGAACGCATCACCCTTATTCGCAAAACATTGATGGAGCAACTAGAAACCCCATCACTTTACGAAAGCGTTGTTCAACGTCATACACCGAGGATTTTGAAGATATTCAACTCTCCATCAACCGCTCACTTTGTCAGCCAACCAGAAGAAGTCTGGTCGGCACTTGAAATAACAGCTCCTGATAGACCAGGCTTACTGGCTTTAATAGGACAGTTTTTCATGAACAATAACATCATGCTTCATAAAGCAAAAATCGCCACTCTCGGCGAGCGCGTAGAAGATACCTTCTATATCACAGAAGAAAACGGCGACCTTATTACTGACCCAGAAAGCATGAACAATATTTGCACCCTTTTAAAAGAGAAAATAGACCGTTTTTCTCAAACGATGGACTAAAGACTAATGAACCCCCTTATACACTCTTTGCACCCATACCCTTTCCAAAAGCTTGCAGAGCTTATAGAAGGGTTGACACCAAACCCAGAAAAGCCACTGATCAAATTAACGATTGGGGAACCACAACACGATGCACCAGCCATCGTGCTTGAGACGCTAGCCAAAAGCCTAGGCGGCGTCAGCAAGTACCCAAGCACCAAAGGCGAATTACCGCTTAGAGACGCCATTAGTAAATGGGCTAAGCGTCGCTTTCATTTAGAAAAACTCGATCCTGATACGGAAATTTTACCAGTTACTGGAACCCGAGAAGCACTGTTTGCTATTACCCAAACATTGGTTGGCGAAAAGCAAAACTCTCTAGTTGTCAGCCCAAATCCTTTTTACCAAATTTATGAAGGTGCAGGCATTCTTGCTGGCGCAGAGCTGCATTTCCTACCTTGCGGAGCAGAAACAAACTACAAAGTAGATTATCAACTAGTCGACGATGCCACGTGGCAACGTTGCGAAGTATTGTTTGTTTGCTCCCCTAACAACCCTAGCGGCAGCATTACCACGCTAGAGGAATACGCCTACCTGATAGAGAAAGCCAAAACCTTCAATTTCACCATAGTGGCAGACGAATGCTATTCCGAAATTTACTTCGGCTCTCAAGCACCACTAGGTTTATTAGAAGCCTGTGAAATTTTGGGACACAAGGATTATAAACATTGCCTTATTTTCCAATCCCTATCGAAACGCTCTAATTTACCAGGCCTTCGATCTGGCTTCGTTGCTGGTGACGCGTCTATCCTTAAACCATTTTTGCTATATCGCACCTATCAGGGTTGCGCGATGCCAATTCATCACCAAGATGCCTCAGTTGCTGCTTGGAATGATGAAGAACACGTTATAAAGAATCGCGAGATTTATACCCGTAAATTCGATTCGGTTTTAGAGATTTTGTCGCCAGTTATGCCAATATCCAAGCCTGAAGCCGGTTTTTATCTTTGGCCGAAGCTCAGCATGACAGATGAAGAATTTTGCACCTCGCTGTATCAAGAAGAATCGGTTTTAGTCTTACCAGGTAGTTATTTAGGACGAGAAGTAGAAGGTACAAATCCCGGCAGCCATCATGTCCGTATGGCACTGGTTGCAGAAGAATCAGAATGCGTTGAGGCAGCCAAAAGAATTAGAGACTTCCTCAGTCGCAGATAACCCATTAGTAACCCCCTTTAGACAGATAACTCAGTTGGAGAAACACATGAGTAATACAACTTTCGCGTTCGGTCTTGGCATCGGCTCACAAAACAAAGAAGGCAATTGGTTAGAAGTATTCTACTCAGCACCAAGTCTAAACGTAGAAAAAAATACGCTAGATGCACTTCTAGAAAGCACCAATTACGAAGGTGGTAACAACACACTGGTATTAGATGAAAGCGATTTAAATCGCTTACACATGAGCCTTTTAAAAGCTGGCAACATCGAACAAGCAGAATTGGCTTCTCGTCTAAAAGCTTCGACAAAGCCTGTTATTCTTTGTGTTTTAGCAACTGATGAAGCGCCAAGTAATCCTGCTGAAGTCTACTTAAAACTTCAACTGATTTCTCATCGCTTAGTTAAACCGCACAATACAGTATTGGATGGCATGTTTGGCCTATTGATCAATACAGCATGGACAAGCGAAGGCCCTATCGATGTTCGTGAACTAGCTGACCGCCAATTAAGCGCTCGCATGGAAGGACGCACTATCGAAGTATTCAGCGTCGATAAATTCCCTAAAATGCTAAACTTTATCGTCCCTACAGGCATCCGTGTTGGCGATGCTGCGCGCGTTCGTTTAGGTGCACACCTTGCTGAAGGCACTACCGTTATGCATGAAGGCTTTGTAAACTTCAATGCTGGAACGCTAGGCAACAGCATGGTTGAAGGCCGTATTTCTGCAGGTGTTGTTGTAGGTAACGGTTCTGACCTTGGTGGCGGCTGTTCTACTATGGGGACACTATCTGGCGGCGGCAATATTGTTATCGCTGTTGGCGAGAAATGCTTGATAGGCGCGAATGCCGGTATTGGTATTGGCCTTGGCGATCGTTGTATCGTTGAGTCTGGTCTTTATATTACAGCCGGCTCTAAAGTTGCTGTTCTTGATGAAAACAACCAAGTTGTTTCTACTGTAAAAGCTCGCGAACTTTCTGGTCAATCTGATCTATTGTTCCGCCGCAACTCAGCAACTGGTGCAATCGAATGCAAAACCAACAAAACCGCTATTGAATTAAACGAAGCGCTTCACGCTCATAATTAATAGCAGTAAAAAAACAACCAAAAAGCGCCATTTTGATTACTTTCTAAATGGCGCAATTCGAGGTCAAGAATGATTAAAATATTTGGCATCAAAAACTGTGACACCATGAAAAAAGCTTTTCGCTGGCTCGATGACAACAATCTAGAATACAGTTTTCATGATTATAAAAAAGAAGGCCTAGATGAAGCCACAGCAAAAGCTTGGGTAGACGAACTAGGATGGGAAAACATCATCAATAAGCGTGGCACCACTTGGCGCAAACTGGATGAAGAAACAAAAGGCACTATGGACAATAACAACGCCGTCCATATCATGATGACTCAGCCTTCCATCATTAAGCGCCCTTTACTAGTGGTTAAAGAATCCATTTATTTAGGCTTCGATGCAGAAAATTACGCGCAAAAACTACTTTAGCGCAAAACAGGCGTGTAAATACGTGGTCTTTCTCTATTGGACTTAGGTGCCGACATAGGTGTCACTGTTGGCGTATAACCCGAAGACGAAACATCCGAACGGATCACTGGGACAAAATACGACTCCTGAATAACCGGCTGCTGAAAAAGACTACAGCCAGATGAAATCAAACCCAAAAAAACAACGACACCTAATTTCATAACTCCACCTTTATTTGAATCTCCTGTTATAGTAACAGAATCTTCCATAAGGTAGCGAAAACCAATACAAAGGTAAAGAATGTCTGACTTGTCCCCCACACTAAAACTTGCCCTAGATCTTATTTCTCGCCCGTCTGTCACTCCTGAAGACGCAGGCTGTCAGGATCTAATGATAGAGCGATTGAAAAACATTGGTTTTGAAATCGAATACATGCCCTTCGGTGAAGTAAAAAACTTCTACGCAAAGCGCGGAACATCTGGACCAAATCTTTGCTTTGCGGGGCATACAGATGTGGTGCCAACAGGGCCTGAAGAGGAATGGAAAATACCTCCATTTTCCCCAGCAATTGTCGATGGAATACTATTCGGCCGCGGCGCTGCCGATATGAAAGGTAGCCTTGCCGCTATGGTGACTGCTGCTGAAGATTTTGTAACCAAGCATCCATATCATGATGGGCAAATTTCTTTTTTGATCACCAGCGACGAGGAAGGCCCTTTTGTAGACGGCACAACTCGTGTTGTGGATGCTCTTATGGAACGAAATGAGAAAATAGACTGGTGTATTGTTGGCGAACCCTCAAGTACCAAAACGCTTGGCGATATTATCAAGAATGGTCGCCGTGGGTCATTCAGTGGCGACTTAACGGTTTACGGTAAGCAAGGCCATGTCGCCTACCCACACTTAGCTGAAAATCCAATACACCTCGCAGCTCCAGCACTTGCTGAAATGGCGAGTGCACATTGGGATGATGGTAACGACTTTTTTCCACCAACCAGCTTCCAGGTATCAAATATTCATTCTGGGACAGGTGCAACTAACGTTGTCCCCGGCAAACTAAACGCTCAGTTCAACTTTCGCTTTTCCTCCGAATTAGACTTTGATGCTATTAAAGTTCGCGTACTTGAAATCTTAGACAGACACAAATTACGCTACGACATTGATTGGACATACAATGGCCTGCCTTTTTTAACTCGCCCAGGCGAATTAGTTGATGCGATTGTTGACGCCGTACAAACAACAGTTAATATCACCCCTGAATTATCCACCTCAGGCGGCACCTCAGACGGTCGATTTATTGCCAAAATGGGTACGCAAGTCGTGGAGCTTGGCCCCATTAATGCCACTATCCATCAAATCAATGAATGCGTTGACGCCGAGAGCTTAAACCAGCTTTCAGAGATTTACGCTCGAATACTTGAGAACCTTTTTACTAAAAAATAGCCTTACTGAGAGCATAGACCAGCATCCAAATGAGAAACGCAATACATAAATTAGCAATGAAATTGGGTAACAACCCTAGAGTTGCACTTATCAAGATGATCCAAGGCGGATTAATTTTCGTCTTTGGCGTTCTGATGCTTATGGTAGCTGATCGTGTTGTCGTTGAGTCTCTTGCTCAAGAGATTATTGCGATATTTGGACTGATACTTGCGGGTTGCGGCGTACTATGGACACTCATTGGCTATTTATCAATGAGCGTTCTCAGAATTTACCACATGATTAAAAAGAAGGATTAGAGCGATGCAAGCCGACATTGAAATATATGTATTGTCCTGCCCGACAGAGAAGATCATTTCCTGGCTAGAAAATACGTTCACTCTAGTCAGAAAAAGTAGCCCATCACCACTCTGCTCAAAAGTCATCATTGCATCTAATGATAACGAAATTGAGGTAACTATTTTAGAGCAAGCAGCAGGCAAGCGCTTTACCTCTATATGGTTCGACTCAGACAAAACCCCTTGGGACGACGACATTGCTTGTGCCAGACAAGCATTCGAATATCTAAACTGTGAAGTACGTTGCAACTTTCAGGGATGGGAAGAGGAAAGCAACCAAGATCCAGACCAATGGTGGCGTATAAATAGCCACGAAGAAGGCCCATTTATTTGGAATTAACTCAACAAATAAAAGCAGCCCCAAAAAGCAAAAATGCGACATAGCAACAATTATAGAGACTTTATACATGCAAATTACACTTCTTAAAGGCAAACTCCATATGGCAAGCGTAACCCAAGCAGAGCTTTGGTATGACGGCTCTTGCGCCATAGATAAGGACCTTGTAGAGCTCGCTGGTTTTAGAGAATTTGAGCAAATCGACATCTATAACGTCGATAACGGCGAGCGCTTTCACACTTACGTAATATTGGCCGAATCTGGCTCTGGTACTATTTCAATGAATGGCGCTGCGGCTAGAAAAGTACAAGTAGGTGATCGAGTTATCATTGCCGCTTATGGTCAAATGAACGAAGCGGAAGCCGATGAATTCAAGCCAAAATTAGTCTATCTAAATAAAGATAATAGTGTAGAAAGAACCACCAACACCATTCCCGTGCAAAAAGATTAATCTAAGCACTTTTATTTAAGAGCGCAATTGCTTTCTTGAGAGCCAAAAGCTCTTTTACAAGAAAAAAAAAGGCCGCTTCTAAGTTGATTAGAAGCGGCCTTTTTTATAATGATAATTACGCCAAGACAGCCAACGCCGCTTCGTAATTAGGCTCATCAGCCGTTTCAGCAACTTGCTCTGTATAAATTACAGAACCTTTTTCATCCAATACCACAACAGCACGAGACAAAAGACCGGCAAGAGGGCCAGTTGCAAAAGTAAGACCGTAATCGCCACCAAATGTTGAACGAAAAGTAGATCCTGTATCAACATTGTCGATGCCTTCAGCCCCACAAAAACGCGCTGCAGCAAAAGGTAAGTCAGCAGACACGCAAAGCACATTAACGCCTTTCAAAGAAGCCGCAGATTCGTTGAACTTACGAACTGATGTTGCACAAGTCGGCGTATCAACTGATGGGAAGATATTCAACACCAATTTAGCACCCTGATAATCCGCCAATGTAGCGACAGACAAATCCGTTTTAACAAGCTCAAACGCTGGCGCTACAGAGCCTACAACCGGAAGAGAACCAACCGTTTCAAAAGGATTACCTTTTAATGTTACCGTTGCCATAAATACCTCTTAAATCGAATAAAAAAATTAACCGCGGATTATAGATACATTTTCAGCTTGTTTGCCTTTCTCACCTTCAGTGACATAAAAGCGAACCAACTGCCCTTCAACCAAGAAGCGGCGACCACGACCACGGATTGCACGGTAATGAACAAACACATCATCACCATTTTCCATGGTTAAAAAACCAAAACCTTTTGAAGAATTGAACCACTTAACCGTTCCTTGCTCGCGGTCATCATCCTCATCTTCTTCAGACTCAGAATCAAAACCGGCAGAACTGGCCTGGCTGACCATAGCACCGACATAAACAGACACTAGAACAAAGCCAAAATATACTAGGAAATTTGTACCCATCTCTTCTTTCAACACCCCAGCCAAAAGCAGAGGCACGATCAAAGCAATAACAAGGCTGACTATAAATGTGCGCAACGAAAACAAACCGGAACCAACAGAAGACCCTTTATTACGCGAAACATTATCCTGATGATCATTCATAAAAGTATATCTCTTATTAAATTAAATATTATTGTGAAGCAAAGCTATTTATAAAAAAATAAACTCTGTGTTAGTACAAACGTGAATATATGAATATTTTTACTAAACTCTTTCCGAAATCACCATGTGAAGCTAAAGAAGATAGTAGTAAAATACCCAACTTCTTTATGAGAGCAATTTTCACGCCACTCTTACATTCTAAATGACCAATACTTGCGTCATGTTTTTGTATAGAATTGCTCATTAAATACGAATTTAGCCTAGTAAGGTTAACACACAGAAGGTATCTATGAACACCTCACAAATCAATCAACGTATCGACGAATTAGAATTCAAACTACAATTTCAAGAAGACACGATTGATAGTTTAAATCAGGCACTTATCAGTCAGCAAAAAGACATGCTATTGATGAGAGAAAAACTGGTTCTATTAGGAAATCAGCTAGAGTCTTATCGTCAACAACAGCCTATTCATGATGGCGACCGACCACCTCACTATTAATAACTAACATACTAAGTAGAAGGCGAGTCGAGTGACTTTAAAACGTAAATATCAAATCGACCCGACTTCCCTTCCAATTGATAGGTTGGCTCGGCGCTATTTAAAAATGGAGCGCCTTTAGGGCGTTTCACAACCACTCTATATTGAGCTAATCGCATAGCGTAAGGCAATAAACTATCTGCATCTAAATCCTTACCAACCAAATCTCTAAAAAAAGCCATCTCTTTCTTGGCTGCAGCTGATGACTTATCTGTGTGTGGATACATAGGGTCCAAATACACCACATCGAACATTTCACTAGTATCTATAGCAGTTATATCAGCATCTAACAAAGGCATCTTGGCAACGATCTCGGCCACTTCATGATGAAAAGAGGCTCTATACAAACCGTCTTCCAACATAGCCCTCACAAAGCCCACACGCTCACACAGAGAAACTGAGCAACCAAGACAAGCTAACACGAAAGCATCACGCCCCAAGCCCGCTGTCGCATCAAGAACAGATAAATTTGCGCGCTTATTCAACCCAACCGCTTTAGCAATATCTTGCCCTTTTCCACCACCAAATCGTCGTCTATGGTCTACAGTCCCAGAAGTAAAATCTACATAAACTGGTTTGGGCGCCCCTTTTCCAGTTTTAGCAACTGCGATGCCATCTAATGTTTTCAATAAAAGATAATCATATTTAGAAACAAACTTGAGAGGCTCATGCAACAGCACAAAATCAAGATTCAACGACTTAGCCAATAAGCGAGATTCCGATTCCAAAAACTTATCTGTTGTCGCAACCGCAATAGAATTAAGCAAAAATCTCTCTCCAAAAAAACATCATCAAACAATAATCAAAACACGAGTCACTACATAGTAATAACGCTAAATAAAGCGATTTTTTTATTCGGTTGCAAATAGAAAAAGCCTCTAAATATTAGAAGCTTTTCATCAAAATTCGCTGCTACTTCAAAGAACAAAGCACTTAATCTAACTAAATATCCTTAAGAATCTAAAGATAAACAATTAATAGAAGGGCTATACCCAAGACTAATCTGTAGACAAAGAACGGAAAAAAACCAATCTTATTAAGCCACTTCAAAAACAGATAGATACAAAGATAGGCGCTGATTGCAGACAGAATAACACCCATAAAGATACTCGCCCAATCGACCGCAATATCTGACGATACAAGTTCAATCGACTTTAAGCCACCAGCAGCCAGTATGAGAGGGATAGACAAAAGAAATGAAAACCGAGCAGCACACTCGCGACTAAAGCCAAGAAAACGAGCCGCCGTCATCGTAATTCCAGAACGAGAAGTTCCAGGAATTAAAGCCAGCGCTTGAGCAAAGCCAATATAGAGCACACTTTTCAAACCAAAATCTTCTTCAGTTTTTTGAGATGCACCATATTTATCTGAAAACCAAAGCAACACACCAAACCCAATGGTGGTGTAAGCAATTACTTCCAAAGAACGTAAATGAGTGCTTATTAAGTCATCAAATAACAAACCTGCAACACAAGCTGGCAAAGTAGCAAGACAGATCCACCAAGCTAAGCGACTATTAGATGTCGAGCGTTTATCTCTAATGGATACACACCAAGCCACCACGATTTGTGCGATGTCTTTTCTAAAATAGCCAACAATGGCGATTAAAGTTCCTACGTGCACAGCAACATCAAATGCCAATCCTTGATCAGGCCAATGCAGTAATTGCGCAGGAAGTATTAAATGAGCAGAACTTGAAATAGGCAGAAACTCTGTTAACCCTTGAATAACTGCCAAAAAAACAATGTGGTACCACAACATATAACTAACGCTTCCCTATACGCGGAGCCTGTTTTTCCCAGCTAATCTCATCCCTTAAATAAGTTGGAATAGCATCATAAGCAGACACCATTTCACCTTTTTTAAATAACAATAGAGCCAATTCAGCAATGCAAGCGGCACGAGGAGCTAAGTCAGTTAAAATATGAGTAGGATGATTAGGAAGTAGCGGTGTTAAAACATCTTCATAGCACCAGCCAGACCCGACTCCATCAAAGCTAGTTGAAAACGCAGACAAAGCCGCAGGCTTAACAACACACTCATCAATTAATGAATCTATTTCATAACACCCTTCTATCTTATTGACACTATAACCACCCATGTAAATTTCGCCCATACGAGCATCAAGAGCGGCCAGCCAATTATTTTTACCAGTCTTTTGAAAACCTTCCAATGACAAGGCTGCAAGCGTCGAAACGAGTATAACAGGTAAATCTGCACCAAAGGCAAGACCTTGTACAACCCCTGCACTGATTCTTAGCCCCGTAAAAGACCCAGGCCCTCGCCCAAAGGCGATCGCATCTAGATCGGATAAAGCTAAACCAGCCTGACTGAGAATCTGGTCTACCATAGGCAAAATCAGATCGTTATGAAGGCGTGGAGCCATGCGGAAGTCTTCCAACACAACCCCATCAATATTCAACGCCACTGAGCAAGCTGGCGTTGATGTATCTAATGCTAAAATAACCGTCATTGAATAATTAAGCCTTTAACGATGCTAATAGGCTTTGTTTAATTTCATTCAAATCACCGATACCATTAACTTTCACAAACTTAGGCGCTGTTGCGCTGTCTGCTTTTAGCCAATCTTGGTAGTAACCAATTAATGGCGCGGTTTGATCGTGATAAACACCTAAGCGTAAACGAACAGTTTCTTCTGTATCGTCTGCACGCTGCACAAGGTCCTCCCCCGTTACATCGTCTTTGCCTTCTACTTTAGGTGGATTATACACAAGGTGATAAGTACGACCTGAAGCTTCATGGACACGACGCCCACTCATGCGTTTTACAATTTCTTCATCAGCCACATCGATTTCTACAACGTAGTCAATTTCAACACCAGCATCTTTCAAAGCATCGGCCTGAGGGATAGTACGCGGAAAGCCATCAAACAAAGCACCGTTTGCACAATCATCTTGAGTCAAACGCTCTTTTACTAAACCAATGATAATATCATCAGAAACAAGCTGACCAGCGTCCATTACAGCTTTGGCTTTTAAACCCATTTCGCTTCCGGCTTTTACGGCTGCACGCAACATATCTCCTGTAGAGATCTGCGGAATACCAAACTCCTCCGTAATAAACTGAGCTTGAGTACCTTTACCAGCGCCTGGCGCACCTAATAATATTACTCGCATAAAAAGTCTCCAAAAGACAGCGTTAACTGAATAGCAAGGATGACTGGCACAATGCATCATCAACGCGCAATTAAGCACGGCAGCAAGGTGAACAGACAAACCAATTGCATACTAAAAAATTGAATGGTCGCCAAGCATACCCAAGCAGCCATCCAATATGCAAATTTACGTGCCTTTTTTTATCATTTTCTTACTCATACTGAGCATTTATCAACCACATTTGCAATTAGCCCGTATTTTGCATACCACTAGCAATACCTGCCATGGTAATCATTAAGGCTTTATTAACTTCAGCATTTTCTTCATCTTTTCGACTGCGATACAAAAGTTCCGCCTGCAAATAGTGCAATGGATCTATATACGGGTTACGTACATCAATAGACTGACGGATGGTTTTATTATCTTCAATGAGCCGCTCTTGCTTCTTAAGCATTTTCACCAGCTCACTCACCTGCTTAAGCTTGCCACGCAACAAACGCCCTAAGCCTTGCAATTCTTCACCCACTAGACGCTTTTCATAATATTCAGCAATCTCAGGTTCTGCTTTTGCCAATACCATATCAAGCATGTCCAAATAAGCACCAAAGAACGGCCATTTTTTGTGCATCTCGCGTAGTTTTTCCAAATTACCAGATTCGACACCCTGCTGTAGGGCACTCTCTGCGCCCAACCATGCGGGCAACATAAGGCGAATTTGCATCCAAGCAAAGATCCAAGGAATGGCACGCAAACTCTCTACACCGCCATCAGAACGACGACGTGCAGGGCGAGAGCCTAAAGGCAACTTGGCTAATTCTTGTTCTGGCGTTGTGGCTCTAAAGTAAGGCACAAAGTCTTCATGACCACGAATAATAGAACGATATTGATTCATCCCCACTTCGGCCATTTCATCCATAATCGCACGCCATTCCTCTTTAGGAGGCTCTGCAGGAATCAAAGACGCCTCCATCACAGCAGAACAGTAAAGTTCCAAAGAACGCACTGCGATATCAGGAATACCGAACTTAAATCGAATCATTTCACCTTGCTCAGTCACTCGAATAGCGCCATTAACAGAACCTGGCGGTTGCGACAAAATTGCTACATGAGCTGGGCCGCCGCCACGACCCACGGTGCCGCCGCGACCATGAAACAAAGTCAGATGGATACCATGCTTTTTACAAAGACGAGTCAGCGCTTCTTGTGCTCGATATTGCCCCCACGTTGCGGCAATTTGTCCAGCATCTTTGGCAGAATCCGAATAGCCTATCATCACTTCTTGGCGGCCGTTGATATAAGACTTGTACCAAGGAATTGAAAATAGCTGTTCGATAATAGGCTCAGCGTTATCCAAATCCGCAAGGGTTTCGAACAAAGGAACAATACGCATAGGAAAACTGACGCCAGACTCTTTTAGCATTAATGCAACTGCCAAAACATCCGATGGCGCACTGGCCATTGAAATAACATAAGAGCCAAACGAATTCTGCTGACCTTGGGAAATCATCGCGAATGTATCGAGCACTTCTTTCACTTCAGCTGTTGGCGTCCACTCCATAGGTAAAAGCGGACGTTTAGAATTCAACTCGGTCAACAAAAAAGCTTGTCGGGACGCTTCATCCCATTCGGCGTAATCACCAAGCCCATAAAAGCGCGTAATAGCAGATAAGGCATCGATATGACGAGAAGCATCTTGGCGAACATCCAAACGAACTAAGGTCGAGCCAAAGGTTGCCGCACAACGAATAAGATCAAGCAGTGACCCATTAGCAATCACCTTCATACCGCAATCTAACAAAGACTGATAGCACAAAATAAGATCATCGGTGAGCTCTTGAATATCAAGAAAAATATCCTCACCGGAAGTTGGTTTACCATCCAAGCATGCTTTCGCCCAGTTTTTGGTCGCCAACATCTTGTTTTCTAGATGTCGTAAGACTTCCCGATAAGGCTGAGTGCTATCGCCTACACGTGCGCGTAGGGCAGCATTACACTGCGTCATAGAAAACTCTGAACGCAGCACATTTAAATCTTTTATATAAAGATCCGCCGCCATCCAGCGAGCTAATAAAGTAACTTCCTTGGTTACTTTATGAGTCACATTCGGATTGCCGTCTCGGTCACCCCCCATCCAAGTTGCAAAGCGAATAGGCGCCAAATCGAGTGGCAAACGGTCTTCTTTTGAAAATTCACTAAATTGCTCATCTAATTGGCGAAAAAAACGTGGAACAGCTTGCCATAAGGATTGCTCAATAACAGCAAAACCCCATTTTGCCTCATCCACAGGCGTAGGACGATCTTCACGAATTTCATCAGTATGCCAAGCCTGAGTGATAATTTCTTTCAGGCGACGGATATGTTTGGTTTCTTCTAATGGCAGGATATTATCTTTATCGAGAGCTTCTAACTCACTGGAAATATTATCGTATTTCCGAATCAGTGAACGACGCACCACTTCCGTAGGATGAGCAGTAAGAACAAGCTCAATCGATTGAGATTGCAATGATGAAATCATTTGCTCTGCAGTAAAGTTCTGCTTAGAAAGACGGGTTAACAAATCGCCAACAGGATTGTGATACACACCTAAACTTTCATTAGTACGGCGGCGATGCACCCGATGATATTGTTCAGCAATATTAGACAAGTTCAAAAATTGATTAAACGCTCTAGCAACTGGCACGATTTCTTTATCATCCAGTGCTTCTAAGGCTTGAATAAGAGCGGCAGAATCACCAGATTGACGTCCATCTTTCGATAGCAATCGGATATTTTCCACTTTTTCTAGGAAACCTTCTCCCAAATGATTGCTCATGCTTTCGCCAAGACAGTCTCCTAGCAACCTAACATTTTCGCGTAATGACGCCTGACTATCACTCACTTCACCCTCCTAATGTTGCCAATAACGCCTTTACAAGCGCCCTATTATCTATCCAACAGATTATTCACTCAACAGATACGCCAGCCTACAAACCTTCGCGTTTGGCCTGATCCCAATAACTATCTAATTCTTTTAAAGAACAATCTGTTAGTTTTTTATTTTGTGCCGACACAAGTGCTTCAATTCTACCAAAGCGCCGACGAAATTTTATATTCGTTTTATTTAATGCCACATCAGGCGAGACCTCAAGATGACGAGCCAAGTTACTGACCGCAAACAGAACATCTCCCACTTCCTCTTCAACATGAAGGTGATTTTGCTCTCTCATCGCCTCTTCAAGTTCATCTAACTCTTCTCTAATTTTGTCAAAAACCGGTGCGACATCTGGCCAATCAAAACCAACTTTAGCGACTTTTTGTTGAATTTTTACTGCTTGCATTAACGCTGGCATAGAGACAGGCACTTCAGCTAACAGACTTTTATCTGTTGGGCCTTTTTCTTGCGCCTTAATCTGTTGCCATTGTTGCGCTATTTGCTGTTCGGTTAGCGTCGTTGGTTCACCAAAACGCGTAATATCGCCATCAGGAAAAACATGAGGATGGCGGCGCAGCATTTTTTCAACAATCCCAGCTGCGATATCATCAAATGTAAAGCGCTGTTCTTCTTCCGCCATTTGTGCATAAAAAATAACTTGGAAAAGTAAATCTCCTAGCTCTTCTTTTAAATGCTCAAAATCTTCACGCTCAATAGCATCTAACACTTCATACGTTTCTTCTAACGTATAAGGTGCAATACTTTTATAAGTCTGTTTTTTATCCCAAGCACAACCAAACTCTTTGTCCCTGAGGCAACTCATCAAATACTGTAGCTGTTTAACCTCGTTACTCAAAAGTCTCTCTCTCTGAAAACATTCAACACGTTAGGTAGCTGATTAATACGATGCAGTAACTTACTCAGCACGCTCAATTCACCCACTTCAATAGTAAAGCGAATGCTTGCCGTATGGTTCTCTTTGGCAGACAAGGTATTCATCGACAATAGATTTACTTTTTCATTTGCCAGTAAACTAGTGATGTCATTGAGCAAGCCAGTACGATCATAAGCTTCCACCTGTATATTTACAGGGTACTGGTTATCAAGCTCTTCACCCCAGCTAACATCAATAATACGTTCAGGCTCTTCTAAACCTAATTGAACAATATTAATACAATCCTGCCTGTGCACAGACACACCACGACCTTGGGTAATAAAACCAACGATGTCATCCCCAGGAATAGGCGTACAACATTTGGCCATCTGTGTTAATAATTTGCCTACACCTAAGATATGAATATCGTTATCTGAAGACTTATGACGGCTCTTTTTCAAACGAATTGGACGCGGTGTCGCAGTCTCACCATTCAGATTGTAAAAGTCATCAATAACACGCAACACTTTAGATAACTGAATGTCTCCCGCGCCAAGTGCTACGTATACCTCATCAGCATAAGAGAAGTTAAAGCGAGAAGAAATGGCTTGTAAATCGATACGATTATCTTCAAGACCCAGACGTTTCAATTGTTTATCGAGTAAATGCTTGCCGGCATCCAGATTTTTCTCTCGATCTTCTTTTCTAAACCAATTTTGAATCTTGGCTCTGGCGCGATTAGTTTGCACATAACCTAATGTCGGATGCAGCCAATCACGGCTAGGGCCACCCTCTTTAGTGGTGAGAATTTCAACTTTGTCGCCAGTTTTTAAGTGAGTGACTAAGGAAATAATTTTACCATTTACCTTGGCACCACGGCAGCGATGACCAATTTCAGTGTGAACTCGATACGCAAAATCAACCGCAGTCGCATTAATAGGCAAATCGACCACATGACCGTCAGGGGTAAAGACATAAATACGGTCTTGCTCGATGTCGCTGCGAACTTGTTCAGACAAAGATTCCAAATCGCCTTGCACTTCATGGAAGTCTAAAATGGTTCTTAACCACTGCAGTTTTTCTTCGTAGCTGCTGCTATTGGAACTTAAATCCGTACCTTTGTATTTCCAGTGAGCACAAACCCCAAGTTCTGCGTCTTCATGCATTTTGTGGGTACGAATCTGGATTTCAAGCGCACGGCCTTGAGGACCAATAACCGCAGTATGCAATGACTGATAACCATTCGATTTGGGGTTACTGATGTAGTCATCAAATTCCTGAGGAATTGGGCGCCATAAATTATGCACCACACCTAGAACACCATAACATTCCATCGGTTCGTCGACTAAAATACGCACAGCACGAACATCGTATACTTCATCAAAGCCAATGTTTTTGCGCTTCATTTTACGCCAAATACTATAGATGTGCTTTGCTCGCCCCATTAGATCAGCATGAATATTAATGCCTTTTAAACGGTCATCTAGCAGCTCAATAACATCATCAATGTACTGCTGGCGATCAAGACGTTTTTCGTCTAACCAAGTGGCGATACGTTTGTAATCAGTGGGATAAAGATAACGGAAAGAGAGATCTTCTAACTCCCATTTGATATGACCAATACCCAAACGATGGGCCAAAGGCGCATAAACACTTTGCACTTCAAGCGCAACAGCAACACGACGCTCTTCGTTTTGATGCTTGGCTTCTTTAATCGCGCATGCACGCTCAGCGAGTTTAATCAGCACAACTCGTACATCATCAATGATGGAAACCAGCATTTTGCGTAGTGATTCTAGTTGATTTTCACTACTGCCTAACACTTCAGCCGCGGAGTCAGCAGTCAAATTTTTCGAGACTTCACCCATTTTCATCACCCCTTCGACAATCGAAGAGACTTTACGACCAAACATTTCGGTAACACGGGAAATAGGTAATTGATCTTCTCGTACAACACGATATAAGGCGGCGGCTACCAATGAATCTTGGTCTGCTCGAAATCCAGAAAGGATTTCAACCATTTCTAGCCCAGCACGGAAAGTACTCGCTTGTGCCCCCCAATAAGAGGGTCGAGCACATTGTAATTCAGCTTGACGAGCCAACTCACAGGCCATACGCAAAGGAACTCGAGTACTGTCATCAATGAGGTGTGCAAAGTGCCCCATCCAAGCATCAATATCGACACTACCATCCTCTAACACAGGGTGATCTTTTCTTACCGTTACCATTTATCCGCCCTTAAATTTACTTCTTTTTTTGCAATAACATCATCGTTTCTACATGAGAGGTTTGCGGAAACATATCCATCAAACTAACACGTAAAACACGATATCCCTTTGCAACTAAATACTCGGCATCCCTAGCTAAAGTAGAAGCATTGCAAGAAACATACAATATTTGCGTCGGTCCAATTTTTATTATGCTGTCTAAAAACTCAAACGCCCCAGCACGAGGTGGATCCAACAATACTTTGGTAATGGTCTGCTTAAAAAGTTCATTATTCACAGGCTTAGTCAAATCCGCCGCCACAAACGACAGGTTATCCAAACCATTAACTCGCGCATTTTCTCGCGCGGCTTCAACCATAGTTTCTTGTACTTCAACACCAATGACTGATTGTGCATGCTGCGCCAACGGTAAAGAAAAATTCCCCACACCACAAAACAAATCCAATACAACATCTTGCTTACTTGGACTTAACCAGCTCATTGCTTGCGCAACCATCTTTTGATTCATAGTAGCGTTTACTTGAATAAAGTCTTGCGGGTGATATTTCAACCTTAAGTCAACAAGATCATAATAGCGCATTTTTTCAGGCGCCACTTCCGCCTTGCCCGCTTTTGGTGCTTGCCAATATAAAGCGACCTGCTCTTTTTCGGCCCAGTCTTCCCATGCATTTTTAAGTTCATCGGATATTGAAGACGTTAGTCGAAACAACACCGAAACACCTTTAGTGTCTTCAAGCAATTCCACATGACCTAGCACACCCGCCAAATCATTTTCTAACAGCGCGAGCTTGAGTGAAAGGAAGATACTTTGCAAATTAGGAGCAAGCACAACACATTGATCAATCGAGATGATTTCTTTAGATGCTTTACCACGAAAACCCAATGCCATACGACCTTTTTTGAGCTCAATCGCAATACGAGCACGCCGACGATAACCCATAGGTTTATCTGATAGCTGTTCAAGTTCTTGAGTTGTAATCAGATTACGCAGTTGTCCTTGCAACCAATCGGCTTTTGCATTTAGCTGTTGCTCATCAGCTAAATGCTGAAAACTACAACCGCCGCAGACATTAAAATGCTGGCAAGAGGGCTCAACTCGATAAACGCTCGGCTCAATGATATTTACTAAAACAGCTTCATCAAAGTTGCGCCCTGCTTTATTAACTTGCGCCTCGACTGTTTCACCTGGTAAAGCACCTTCAATGAAAGTTACTTTACCTTGGAAACGAGCAACGCCTTTTGCTTCATGCGTCAAACCGTCCACTTCGAAGGTCTGTATTGGACCAATCGACTGCGGCTTAGAGGTTGCTGTTCGACGTGGGGATGTTCTTCTTCTCAAAAGTGGCTCTCTTATTCCCGACTCTCTTTTTGGGATAAATAGGATAAATGCGCGGTTATTCTATCGCATCTGAATACAGAACAGTACGTGAAAGCGAGCCTTAAATAATTGAAAGGTACTGATACCCTGATGAGATGTCACAGACAAAAGTCACTTAGCTATCAAAAACACCTGTCGACAAATATCTATCACCACGATCACAAATAATTGCCACGATCACCGCATTATTGAGCTGTTTAGATAACTCCAATGCAATGGCAACAGAACCACCAGAAGAAACACCACAAAAAATACCTTCTTCTTTTGCTAAACGACGCATCGTCACTTCCGCAGCCTGTTGAGACACATCCATGACAGTATCCACTCGACTTTCATCAAAAATAGACGGTAAATACTCTTTTGGCCAACGACGAATACCAGGAATACTGGAACCGTCTTGTGGTTGCAGTCCAACAATCTGAATGTCTTTATTCTGCTCTTTCAGGTAATGAGAAACACCCATGATAGTCCCCGTGGTTCCCATGGAGCTTACAAAGTGCGTCACTGTGCCTTGTGTTTGCTGCCAAATCTCTGGCCCAGTTGTTAGATAGTGGGCGTTGGGGTTGTCTTGGTTCGCAAACTGATTCAAGACAATACCAACACCTTGATCTTGCATTTCTTGAGCAAGATCTCGCGCTCTTTCCATACCCTCTTCTTTTGTCACCAGATGCAATATTGCCCCATAAGCTGTCATCGCAGACTTACGTTCTTGGCTCATATTGTCAGGCATGATCAAGTGCATTTTATAGCCTTTAATAGCTGCCACCATGGCTAACGCGATACCAGTATTACCACTGGTTGCTTCGATTAAACTATCGCCCGGTTTTATATCACCGCGAAGTTCTGCCTGAAGTATCATATTTAAAGCAGGACGATCTTTTACTGAACCTGCAGGATTTTGTCCTTCAAGCTTTAATAAAACCGTGTTGCTTGGATTTGGGTTGATGCGCTGCAAGCGAACCAAAGGTGTTTGCCCGATTAAGGACTCGATACTAGGGTATTGGATCATAAAAAACTTCATTGACATTGATGACTTAGGGAATGAAACTTAACACTTTAAGCCTATTTAAGAACACTTACGCTAAACAGTACAATAAGAAAGCGTTATAAACTTAGTTTCAATATCGCATTCTAGAGTAAAAGATATGCTCATAACACGCATTTTCACCCTACTTTTGTTATTACTAATGATCAGTAGCTGTGACAAGTCCAACGAAGATCTCACTGGACTGAACAATCTAGAACTCAGAAAAAAGTGGCGTGAGTGTGCTTACATTCGCTCTCCATCTAGCAGCGAACAACATATATGCGGCAACTATGAAAGAGAATGTAATGACCGTAAAGACCAAGGCAATCTATCCTGCTATTAACCAACAGACTAGATTCTTAGTATGAAGAAATCACCTTTCTCAAACCTACCAACTCTAAGACTAAGCAGTAAACTTTTTTGGGCATTATTTGCACCTGTTTTCGTAGTCTCATTGCTAGCTGGCACTTTTCTCTTATCTACTCGCTTTAGTGATCTAAATCGTAATTTATACGAGCACACCTCACATATCACTGAACAAGTCGCTACAACCAGCGAATATGCCATTGTTTTTTCCGACCAAAACATGATGTATCGGATATTACAAAATGCACTAAACAATCAAGATATAAGTAGTGTTCAACTTTTTAATAGCGAACAAAAACTCATAGCAGAACTTGGTAAAGCGCCAGAATCAAGCGACACCAATTTTCCAGAAAATAGCTATATAAAACAATATGATAAATACATAGAATCGATTAGCGCCATTCATTACACCAACAACTCTCTTAATGGCACTTTTAACACTCAAGCAGACTTATTCAACACTGTAGACCAGCGCAGTTTAATCGGCTGGGTAAAAATTGAAGCTAACAAATCAGCAATTCAAATAGAAAAATACCAATACGCCTGCCTGATTATTTTTATTCTGCTTATCTTTAATATACTGGTTATTTTAGGTGCATTTCATCTATCAAGAACATTAACTCTGCCAATAAATAGGCTCTCTTCTGCGCTAAACAAATTGGTTAAAGGTCAATTTTCTAGTGCCAAGTTAATGAAATTACCACCAGAGTACGCAGCACTCCAAAAAGACCTGCTTGATTTAACAGAAAGATTAGAACATCACAATGAAGAACTGATTGCAGGCATTGAGCAGTCAACGGAAGATATTCGCCGTAGCATGGATAGCATGGAAGAAAAAAGTGCGCAGCTACATATAGCAAATCGCGAAGCAATGGAATCAAACCGTTTAAAATCACAATTTCTTGCCAATATTAGCCATGAAGTTCGTACTCCATTAAACGCGATTCTCGGTTATACAAAAACACTGCAGAAAGACATTACAGATACTCAGCAACGACTTTATGTGGACACCATTGAACAATCGACCAATAGCCTACTTACCATCATTGGCGATATATTGGATTTTTCAAAGATTGAGGCTGGTAAGCTCAATCTTGAAAGCAACCACTTCAATCTGAAAACATTATTAGATGATGTATATCAAATCCTCAGCATCAATTTGCTAACGAAAGAAAAACAGATCGATTTAGTACCAGAATTCAACCAGGATGTGCCAGAATGGTTTGTTGGAGACAGCACACGAGTACGCCAAATTTTAACAAATTTGATTGGCAATGCGATTAAGTTTACCCACCAAGGGTCAGTTCGCACAAGGGTATCCATCGCTTCACAAAGCCCACAAGAAATCACTTTATCTTTTCAGATTATAGATACAGGCATAGGTATTGCCGAACATAAAATCAACCGCCTTTTTAAGCCTTTTTCACAAGTAGACACCAGCACCACCAGACAATTTGGTGGAACTGGACTTGGGTTAGTTATTACCAAAAAGCTGGTTGAGCAAATGAATGGCAAAATTGAAGTTAGCAGCGATCCAAGCATAGGCTCAACCTTCCGATTCACTATCAATCTAAAAACGTCGCCAAAATTAAGCAATGATAAAAGCGCCCTAAATCGTCATGCAGTGCTACTAGAACCTAGCGCGACTTATAAAAGCTATCTGACCAACTACTTACAAAGCATTGGTGTTAGCTGTACAGCCTGTTCGGACTTAGAACAAATGGTAGCTCTACTAAATAAGCAGCATGACACCATTGACGCTATTCTACTAAGTGTTATGCCTGATGAGCAAAGTGTTGCCGAAGCTCGCGAGCTTATTACCTATTCTACGCAACAATTTTCTATTCCATGTATTTTAATGATTCAGCCTCCCGGCCAAATTGCTCATTATCCTGATTTAAAAGAACTATGTAGTGACATTCTACTTAAACCTATTAGCCATGATCGTCTTTACAACGCATTGCAATACCTTAATAACAGAAACGCCTCAACTACACTTCAACAACCCCAACAGCATCAAATAAATGTACTACAGGAAAAAATTAGTGGTCTCAAAATTCTTGCAGTCGATGATTCACCAATAAACTTACAATTACTAAAACACTGGCTAGTCCCTATCGGCATCGAAGTATCTTTAGCCTATAGCGGCCGACAAGCCATCGATATGGCAATGAGCGAAAGCTTTGATCAAATATTTATGGACATACAAATGCCTGAAATGGACGGCATGGAAACCACAAGACAACTCCGACAAATAGAAAACTATAAAAACACACCCATTATTGCACTAACCGCTCACGCCTTAGGGTCTGAACAACAACAAATACTCGCAAGCGGTATGAATGCGTATCTAACTAAGCCTATTAATGAAGAACTTCTTCTTAGTACCATCGAAACTTGGCGCTTAAATACAAAAAGTTTTCAAGATCAAGTAGATGACAAGCTAATTGGTATTTTCGATTTAGAAAAAGCACTTGAAATTGTCGATGGCAAAACCAACATTGCAAAAGAGATGTTTGATATGCTGGCAGACTCATTAGATGCTGAGAAAAAACTCATCCAACATCACTTAGAAAACCAAGACACAGAAAAACTCATTGAAGTAGTACACAGAATACATGGCGCCTCTAAATATACTGGCACCATCAACATTGCACGCCATGCTGGATTTTTAGAAACACACCTAAAAGAGTTAGGCTTGGAAGACGCTGACGGCGTAGCGGAAGACTTTATTGAAGCAATAGAAGAGCTACTAAGCCATAGACAGCTTATTCCTTGGCCTCAGCACTTAGATTCAACTATTTAGACTTAACTATTTAGATTCAACTATTTAGACTCAAGAACGACAAAAGCCTGAGCATAAGCTTTTTCATCGGTTAAACTTAGATGCCACGATACAGGGAAGTCATAACGAGCAATGATACTTTCATCAACGGTAAGAACCGGCTGACCAGAAGGCAAGTTACTAACGCTAAAATGCTGAAAACTAACACCTGAACCAATACCTGTTCCCAACGCTTTAACTGCAGCTTCTTTTGCAGCAAAACGCTTCGCAACGTAGGCATTTGCTTTATCTAGATTATTAATTTGTAGCCAACGTTCTTTCTCTGCAGCAGTCAATATCCTATCAATAAATCGCTCACCCAAACGCTCAATTGACTGAGCAATACGAGCAATTTCAACTAAGTCAGTTCCAACTCCGATAATCAAACACTCACCTCTTTATAGGACCAATCTTCACAAAGCACGAAAAATAGGCACTCCTAAATGCCGTTCCCCCTGAAAAGGCTGTTTTGGTAGCAAACGCCTAGAAACAATAGGTTTGCCATTCAACAAACTATCCAACCAATTACGATGTAACTCTTTTGCAAGACTTAAAACTTGCTTATCCATCCACTTGCCAGCATAGTAATCGAGCGCAACCTGCCCTTCGACAAACAACATCGGCATTTGCTTAGGTATCTCACCATAATAGGGTCGTAGACCAAACTTATAATGAAATTGATACAGCTGACGTGCCTCAAGCACCTCACCTCGACCAGTTGATATCATATTAATACCAACACCTAACTCCGAAAACAAACCAACCTCAAAACGTCTTAATAAAGGCGCTATCGGAGCCCCTGCATGCAAGCTTTCAATCAGCCATTTATAGAGCTCAAAAACATCAGGCAGTGGAAGATTAATCGGTAACAGCTTCTCAAGTAACTCATGCACATACAGCGCCGCATATAAAGGTAAGCCTTCCAAAGAAGACGCCGACTTTACCGACTCCAAGCTTTTCACCGTTTTTAAGTCGCTGCGGCCAGAAAACTCCATTTCATAACATAAAAAAGGCCCAGGTATGACCCGAGCCTCTTTTTTTGGTAATCGCCATACCCCCCTAATCAAACCCTGCTCAAGTGTTAACATATCAAGCAGGATTTTACTATCCTGAAAAGGGCGAGTATGAATCACATACGCAGAAACGCGCATCGGAATTATTCTTCCTGATAACCTAAACTGGCTAACGCTCGCTCATCATCGGACCAACCAGAACGTATTTTGATCCAGAGATTCAACATCACTTTATGCTGAAATAAATTCTCCATATCAATACGAGCTTCTTTACCGATAAGCTTAATTTTATCGCCACGTTCGCCGATAATTATGCGCTTTTGACCATTTCGCTCAACCAAAATTAACGCACTAATATGAATAGCAGATTCTTCGTAAACAAATTCCTCAATCTGCACAGCCACTTCATAAGGCACTTCTTGGCCAAGCTGACGAGTGATTTTTTCACGTACTATTTCAGCTGCCAAAAATCGTGAGCTACGGTTGGTAATCTGATCTTCAGGGTAAAATTGTACCCCTTCTGGAATATAGCTTTCTACCAAGCGCTCCAAACGATCTAAGTTGTTATTACGCAACGCTGAAATAGGCACTATCTGTGCAAAATTCATACGATCAGATAAGTTAGCCAAACGTGGTAATAGATCTTCTTTCTGATCCAATTGATCCACTTTATTCACTACCAAGATAACAGGGCAGCGCGCATGTTTGACCTTTTGAAGAACTGATTCATCTTCCTCAGTCCAACGATCAGCATCAATAACGAACAACACCACATCAACATCTTTCAATGCCGCTGCTGCAGTTTTATTCATAATACGGTTAATGGCTTTGGTTTCACCTAAATGCAGTCCAGGTGTATCAACATAAATAGCCTGAACGTGACCTTCGGTTTTCACACCAAGAATCTGATCACGTGTTGTCTGTGGCTTACGTGAAGTAATAGATAATTTTTGACCCAAGATGTGATTAAGCAAAGTTGACTTACCCACATTTGGGCGCCCAACAATGGCAATATAACCACAGTGCGTAACTTCAACTTCAGACATCTTTCTTTTCCAGTTTTTTCAATGCTTTTGCAGCTGCATTTTGCTCTGCAATTCGACGGCTATTACCCTTACCTTCAATAAACTCTTCACAGAGTTCAATGTGACAATGAACATAGAAAGTCTGATCATGGGGATCACCTACAATATTAACCACATCATATTGAGGCAACGCATGCTTACGAGCTTGCAAAAATTCTTGTAGACGAGTTTTAGCATCTTTAGTAACAATCTTTAGCGACGTAGCATCCAAACGTTCTTTGTACCACGCTAATATATGCTGGCGACAAACATCCATGCCGGCATCTAAATACATGGCACCTATAATCCCTTCTACGGTATCTGCCAAAATAGAGTCACGTCGAAAACCACCACTCTTCAATTCCCCAGCACCTAGTTTAAGGTAGTCACCCAATTCAAACTCTCTGGCCAATTCAGCTAAAGTATCGCCTTTTACTAACGAGGCTCTCAAACGGCTTAGTTCGCCTTCTTTGGCTTTTGGAAAACGGTGAAAAAGATCTTCCGCTATCACGTAATTAAGAATCGAGTCACCCAAAAATTCAAGGCGCTCATTATTTTTTCCACCAAAACTACGGTGCGTTAGCGCCAGTTCAAGCAGTCCAAGGTCAGCAAAAAAGTAACCAATTCGCCGACTCAGCTTCTGATACAATGAACTCAAAATGTCTCCAAAAATACTTATTCAATCAAACCGTTATTTTTAAAGCTTGGGATACTAAAAAAATTGTCCCAATGCAGCCAAACATAAAAGGCACGACCTTTCATGTTTTCATCTGGGACAAAACCCCAAAATCGGCTATCAGCGCTATTATCTCTATTATCACCCATCACAAAGTAATGCCCTGCTGGTACAGTCCATTCACCTTCATGGGGAGTAAATCGGTAACTATTATAAATATCGTGTTGTACACCACCTAAGTTTTCACTAAACAAGTCTACAGGCTCTTGGTCTGGGTTCAATGACACGGGCAACTTAGCTAAAAACTCTTTACTAACTTGCTGACCATTGATCGTCAAAACCTTATTGTGATAGCTCACTTGATCACCAGGCAGACCAACTAGACGCTTAATGTAGTTTAGACTAGGATCACGAGGATATTTAAAAACAACCACATCCCCACGTTTTGGCTCTGTAGTAGGAATAATAGTTGTATTTAGAACTGGCAAACGAAGACCATAATCAAATTTATTCACCAGAATAAAGTCGCCTATTTTTAACGTTGGCAGCATGGAACCGGATGGAATCTGAAAAGGTTCAACAACAAAAGAACGTAGACCAAAAATAACCGCAATAATAATGAAGTATGACTTCACTTCCACAACAAACTTAGGTGTTTCAGCCAATCGCTGCTGAGCATCTTTACTCAAAGCGGTTCGCGCTTCTGTCGCCATATTTGCTAAAACAACTTTACGCTTTGGTAAATACACAATGCGGTCGTAAACCCAGAAGACACCTGTCACCAAAAACGCAATGGCCAGTATCAATTCGAAATCAAAACCCATAGTTCATTTCTCCACCAAGGTGTGCATTGGCACACCTGTTGATTATCTGGCTAGCTATCTAGTTGCAAAACCGCAAGGAAAGCAGATTGTGGCACTTCAACGTTACCAACCTGTTTCATACGTTTTTTACCGTCTTTCTGTTTCTGTAACAATTTCTTCTTACGACTCACGTCACCACCGTAACACTTGGCAATAACGTTTTTACGCAGTGCTTTAACCGTGGTACGTGAAATCACTTTCGCGCCAACTGCACCCTGAATCGCCACATCAAACATCTGACGAGGAATCAAGTCTTTCATTTTTTCGCATAGGGCACGGCCTTTAAACTGCACATTATCTTTGTGCATAATAAGCGCCAATGCGTCTACGCGCTCACCGTTGATCAGAATGTCCAAACGACATAGAGGAGCAGCACTAAAGTGAGAAAAGCTGTAATCCAAAGACGCAAAACCACGGCTACACGATTTCAATTTATCGAAGAAATCCATTACCACTTCGTTCATTGGTAATTCGTAACGTAATTGCACTTGTCGACCAACGTATAACATGTCCTTTTGAACGCCACGCTTTTCAATACACAAAGTAATAACGTTACCTAAATATTCCTGTGGCACCAATATATTGGCTTCCACAATAGGCTCACGCATTTCTTTAATGGTACCTGGATCGGGCATTTTTGACGGACTGTCTACATTGATCACGTCACCATTATTCAGTTCAATTTCATACACTACGGTTGGAGCTGTAGAGATCAAATCAAGGTCATATTCACGCTCTAAACGTTCTTGGATGATCTCCATATGCAGCATACCCAAGAAGCCACAACGGAAACCAAAGCCCAAAGCATCGGAGCTCTCTGGTTCAAAAAACAATGACGCGTCATTCAATGTCAGCTTATTCAAAGCGACACGAAAGTCTTCATAATCATCAGAGCTAACAGGGAACAAACCAGCATAAACTTGTGGTTTTACTTTCTTGAAACCCGCTAACTGAGGCACATTAGGCGTCGAAGCATGAGTAATGGTGTCCCCCACTGGTGCACCATGAATGTCTTTAATGCCCGCAACAACGAAGCCCACTTCCCCCGCTCTCAACACGCCAGTTTCTTTACGTTTTGGTGTGAAAATACCTGCCATATCAACAGGGTGAGACTGCTTAGTAGATTTAATATAAATCTTGTCTTTCTTGCGTAAAGTACCCTGTTTGATACGAACAAGAGAAACCACACCTAAGTAATTATCAAACCAAGAGTCGATAATAAGTGCTTGAAGCGGCGCATCGACATCGCCTTCTGGTGGTGGAATGGTCGCAACTAAACGTTCCAGAACATCATCAACACCCATGCCTGTTTTTGCAGAACAAGTCACGGCATTCATCGCATCGATACCAATAATCTCTTCAATCTCAGCACTAACACGTTCTGGTTCAGCCTGAGGTAAGTCGATTTTGTTCAATACTGGCATAACTTCGAGGCCTTGCTCGATTGCGGTATAACAGTTAGCAACAGATTGAGCTTCAACACCTTGCGCAGCATCAACCACTAGCAATGCACCTTCACAGGCAGCAAGTGAGCGAGAAACTTCGTAAGAGAAATCCACGTGTCCAGGCGTATCGATAAAGTTCAATTGATAAACTTGGCCATCTTTCGCATGGTAGTCAAGCGTTACACTTTGCGCCTTGATGGTAATGCCTCGTTCACGCTCGATGTCCATAGAATCGAGAACCTGAGCTGACATTTCACGTTCGCTCAGACCTTCACAAGTCTGAATAAAGCGATCGGCTAAGGTAGATTTACCGTGGTCAATATGGGCAATTATAGAAAAATTGCGTATGTGCTTAAGATTATTGGAAGACACTATTTACTCACACTTTAAAAGCGATATTTGAATGATTACCTGTTGATAAATGAGTCACATATGCACATTTTTTAGTCTAAATAGCGCATTAGTCAGCTAACATCATCATGCCAGCCCAATGAAAAAACTTATCAACAAGTATTCAGGATAGAAATTGGCGAGCATTCTACCGAAAATCGAGCGCGGACTCCATTTATTTCAGAGATCAAACAAGATAGAGCCTCAGTAATTCAAGTGAAATTTGTCTTTAAGGTAAGACAATCCCTCGCTCTTTTAAAATACGCTCAACGGTATCGACTGTTGCCTGTGTATGCGCATCTATTTCAAGATTCACTTTATCGCCAACCGTCAAACTACTAAACGTCGTTAATCTTAGGGTTTCAGGAATCAAAGAAACCTCTAGCCAATCATTGCCAATATCACTGATCGTCAAACTTGCGCCATTTAAACCGACATAGCCTTTATTGAATAAGTAACGTCTAGCGTCTACTTCATTTTGGCGATCAGTCGTAAAACGAATATGAACGCTTTCTTCAATTTTTTCGATGCGTGATACGGTGACAGACGTCATGATGTGCCCGGACATAACATGACCGCCAATCTCGTCACCCATTTTTGCCGCGCGCTCAAAATTAACGACATCTCCAGTCTGCAACAAGCCAATATTGGTGAGTGCCAAAGTGGTATCAATAACATCAAACGTTAGTACGTCATGACCAATTTCCGCCACCGTAAGACAAACACCATTTATCGCCACACTGGCACCAAGTTGCTGGCTCAGCATAACCCCAGCAGGAAAAACTATTTCAAGACGCTTATTTCGACCGACCTGACTCTCTGCCTGAACAGTCGCTTTGCCCTGAACAATACCCGTAAACATAAAACGCCCTCATTTTCAGGTGAAAATATAAACACATTAGCCAAATAACATACGTTAAATCAAAGACTGCAGAAGAAATGAACACCCATGACCAAAGCAGCATAGTGACTGGTTTTGCGTAAGTTATCAAAGATTCACCAATAGGGTTATCCACAGGTTACGGGGATAACCGACATTCAATCCAATAACTAAAAATCTAAACCCTACTAATGCGCCCAATTTATCGTTTTTCAAGCACTAGCAGAACAATAGTTAAATAAAAAACAACCATCCACAAAATAAAATACGCTTTTATCACTTAATTTAGGTATAAAAAAACCGCTTAAAACAGCGGTTTTTCATCACATAAAACAGAACTAAATCATCAAAAAACTAGTCAGATAATGCCTCGATCATGCCCTGTGTCACCAAGGTAATACCATCTGAATTTCGATAAAAACGCGCTGCATCAGCAACCGGATCTTCACCGATAACAGTACCTTCAGGAATACAACAATCAGAATCCACGACCACTTTATTCAAGCGGCAATGTCGACCAATATCACAACGAGGCAATATCACCGACTTATTAACATGAGAATAAGAGTTCACTCGAACATTATTAAATAAGATGGATTGCTCAACCGTTGAGCCAGATACAATACAACCCGCGGACACCACAGAATTCAGCGCGGTGCCAATTCGTTCTTCGTAATTGTAATTAAACTTAGCCGCTGGACGCTGATATTGGGCAGTACGAATCGGCCACTCTTCATCGTATAAATCCAATTCAGGAACCAAACGAGTCAAGTCCATATTAGCTTCCCAATAGGCCGTCAAAGTCCCTACATCACGCCAATAAGGCTCATCTGGATAGCTCTTATTGTCAATGACACTGTTAGCAAAATGGTGGGCTTTAATTTTACTGCGACCAACAAACAAAGGGATTAAGTCTTTACCAAAGTCATGGCTCGATGCATCGTCACTCGCATCAGAACGCAAATTATCAGATAAAAATTTAGTGTTAAAAATATAAATCCCCATGCTCGCAAGCGATACATCCGGCTTACCTGGCATAGTGGGAGGATTCGAAGGTTTTTCCTCGAACGCAATAATATTGTCGTTTTCATCCACGTGCATGATGCCAAATTGATCAGCTTCTTTCAGCGGCACTTCTATGCAAGCCACAGTGACATCAGCTCCGCTTTCGATATGATCTTGTAGCATGAGACTGTAATCTTGCTTGTAAACATGGTCACCGGCAAGAATCAAAATATACTCACTTTCTAGGCCATCAATCATGGTCAAATTTTGATAAACAGCATCTGCAGTACCACGATACCAATCACTGCCAGTCTGCTGCTGAGCAGGCCATAGCTCAATGAATTCGTTGAAATCTGAACGAAGAAAGTTCCAACCCCTTTGAACATGTTGATTTAGAGTATGGGAGCGGTATTGAGTTAGGACTGCAATACGACGCATGCCTGAGTTGATACAGTTAGATAGCGGAAAGTCTATAATTTTATATTTACCTGCAATAGGTACTGCAGGTTTAGAACGATTATCTGTTAATTGTTTTAATCTTGAACCACGTCCACCGGCTAGAATAATGGACAGAGTTTTCATACGCGCCGTATTTAAATCCATGTGATGCCCTTAAAATTTTTATCAACACACTCTATTCGAAGTTTCATTTAGGTATACTCTTATCACTATTCCAAATCAATAAGATGCCTAATAATGAAAATACTATTTGCTGCCTCCGAAATTTACCCCCTAATTAAAACCGGTGGCTTAGCCGATGTAGCTGGCGCCCTACCCGTTGCTTTGAGAAAAAAAGGCCACGATGTCAAACTTATCATGCCTGCTTACCAAGGCATACTCGAAAAGGTAGCGCCAATTCAAAAGAGTATCAACCTAGGAAATCCATTTGGCGTTGGAGATTTGTTACTTCTTGAAACTCATATCCCCGAAAACGATACACCAATTTGGTTACTACAATGCCAAGCACTGTATGAACGTGAAGACGGGCCTTATGTAGATAAAAGCGGCATAGACTTTGAAGATAACCATATACGATTTGCCGCGCTATCATGGGCTGCAGCTACGTTAGCACTTCATGGACACCTTATGGATTGGCAGGCAGATATACTTCATTTAAATGATTGGCAAACGGGTTTTGCTGCTGCTTATCTTGAAAGTTGGAAAGTTGAACACATCCCAGTTGTCACGACCGTACATAATTTACGTTATAACGGTAGTTTTGATATGAATCAATTTTCCGCCATGCACTTATCACCAGAATTACTCAGTATGCACGGCATGGAGTTTTATGGCCGATTCTCTGGCCTTAAAGCTGGACTAGTCTACGCGAACGCTGTGACCACAGTCAGTCCCACTTATGCCAAAGAGATTCTCACCCCAGAGTATGGAGACGGTCTAGATGGCACACTCAGAGCGATGCAAGACAGGTTAGTTGGCATTTTAAATGGTGTCGACTACGATCAATGGTCACCAGAGAAAGACGCTCTAATCCCACATAATTACGGTATAGACACACTCAGTCAAAAACAGGCTAACAAGCTCGCTTTATTACAGGAAAATGGTCTATCAGAAGACCTCAACCAGCCAGTATTTGGTGTTGTTAGCCGACTAACAGAACAAAAGGGATTAGATCTTGTTTTGCAAGTTATGCCAACTCTGTTAGAAAAAGGCGCTCTACTTGTAGTATTAGGTTCAGGAGATAAATATTTAGAATCTCAGTATTTAGAACTTCAAAATAATTACCCAAACCAAGTCTCAGTTCGTATCGGATACTTTGAAGATTATTCTCATCGTATCCAAGCAGGTATCGATGCGCTACTAATTCCGTCACGTTTTGAACCTTGTGGCTTGACGCAACTCTATGCACTTAAATACGGAACTTTACCCATAGTAAGACAAACTGGTGGCTTAGCTGATACGGTATTCGAAGAAGGTGAGCGTGCGAATGGTTTTGTCTTTAAGGAAGCCTCAACAATGGCTTTACAAGCAGCGATGGAGCGCAGTATGGAGTGTTTCTATGATACTAATCGTTGGCGAGAAAAACAAAAAAATGCGATGAGTTATGACTACAGTTGGGATGTAGTGACAGATCAATGGATTCGCCTCTATGAATCACTGATTCATCAAAAGTAATCAATAAAAACAAAGGGATATCTCATCATATATCCCTTTTTAATTCATTTAAATTAACATTTACTTTAGAGTTATACCTGCTCGGCTACGGGCTTCCCATTCCTGTACACCATCAAGTACTGCCTGTTCAGTGAAGCCTTCTTGTTTCATTTCCTGCAAAGCAATAGCAATCTTGCGCTTAACACCGTTAACGTTGCAAGGTGACTTCTTAGACATAGTCAGATACAAACCTTCACTGCTGATATAAGGCAATACAGGAATGACGGCATCAGACAAACCCAACATAGTTGCATAAGCATGCGCTGGATTTTTTTCATACAAGACATAATCTACTCGATCCGCAGCCAACATCCTTAACGCTTGTGACAAGCTGGCTACCGCCAATATATTAAGGTTATGTTGAGCATATTGATCAAACTCTTGTCCAAAACTGTTATTAATAACAGTCACTCCCCACTTTCCAACCAGATCTTCTTTTCGACTAAATGAAAAAGGTTTGTCCTTACGCTGCCAAACCACACTTGCAGTATGTAACATCACTGGCGTGAAATAATCCATATAATCGGCTCGCTCGTTTGTATAAAAAGCACCAGCCATAAGATCAACACGACCATTCTTCACTTCACCTTGAGCTCGTGACCAAGGCCCAACATGAATAAGTCTAATAGGGATATCAATACGACGACTTAATTCATCAATGATAAGACGATTAACGCCATGTAACTCTGTTGAAGTGGACGTTTCTCGCCACAAAAAAGGAGGGTATTCTGAGTTACCAGATGCCGTAAGAGAGGCACAAGAAGACAAGTCGTCTTGTGCGAAAGCGATATCAGTATTAAAAAAAGTCACCGCTAATAAACAGCAAACCATGTGTGTGTGCAGCCGCATACAGCGCCACTCCCTTACAAATAAAATTCAAACGATAAGCGAAGCTTTTTTCTTTTGCATATATAAGGTGGTGTTATTTCTAAGAAGCATTTTAATTCACTTCTCATCTCGACAACTTTTCCCAAATCGCCTTAATATCCTAAGTCCATAAAGGCACCAATAACCTTCAACAACAATTACTTAACTTTAAAAATGAAAGTAATCTGTTTATTTTCAACAGCCTAAAAGGCTATATAAGAACTAAACAATTATCAATCTTCTTTTCTAGTTTCATATATATGAATTTAGAAAGGCCAAAAACATGAAGTACTATCTTTTGGCTCAGTACCTAAAATAAACGCTAGCGGTGTCTTGTCTTTACAGCGGTCTGCCGCGATTTCAAACTTACTATCTAAGACATTGTAGCGAGCGGCACCGTTAGGCAAAGTATCAGGTAAAGACCTCGAGTTTACATTTTTGGTGAAATCCACCCACACTTTTAATGCGCCGCTACTACCAGTAATGCTTAACGGTACGTTATTATCATCACCAAGCCATACCGTAGACGAATAATCACCAGTGATTCCGACAAACCAACTGTCTTTTTGCTGGTTTGTTGTTCCCGTTTTAGCCGCAAAATTTAGATCTGGAAAAGCAGCTTGAGCCGCCTTAGCTGTACCGATTTTTGGTGTTTTTGTCATACCATCCAAGGTCACAGCAAGTAAGGCATCAGTAAAAGGCACATCATTATGCTGATCAAATCGCTTCATGAGCTGATCCTTCTGATCCATAACAGCAAGCACGACCCCCAACTCACTACTCTTTCCTTGAGAGGCAATAGGTTGATAT
This sequence comes from Marinomonas sp. ef1, assembly GCF_002806845.1. Taxonomy (NCBI): domain Bacteria; kingdom Pseudomonadati; phylum Pseudomonadota; class Gammaproteobacteria; order Oceanospirillales; family Oceanospirillaceae; genus Marinomonas; species Marinomonas sp. ef1. Next base: position 56,837 of record NZ_NHTT01000009.1, read on the forward strand.
AGACGAGATACTTCAAAGGGAGATAATTCTAGTGCTCCCAGAGCCATCGCTGGATGCATAGTAAAAGGTCGTTTTACACCCAACTGTCGCAAGGTATCACCCACTCGATCAAAACCGATTTGCTGTGCTAATGAAACAGTCGCTAGGTTATAGGATTTCGCCATCGCCTCATAAAGATGTACGACACCATGAGTTCTTCTATCGTAGTTCTCAGGTTCCCAAACCTGACCACCTATGTTAAAGCGCAGTTTTTTATCTTCAATTTCAGTCCACCATGTATAGCGTCCAGTTGCTAACGCAGATAAATAAAGCGGTGGTTTCACCAATGAACCGATAGGCCTAACCGCCCCTAACGCTCGATTAAAACCAGTATAATGCTGTCCACTAGAACCAACCACGGCACGTACTTGCCCATTCAGCCTATCCGTAACAACCATAGCGCCTTGCAGACCATTTAATTTAGGATCACGCTTTTCCAATGCTGCCACTTGACGCTGCATCGCTAAACTTGCCGCTCGCTGTGCTCGTATGTCGACCCCAGTATAAATGCGTAAGTTTTTCGTCGCTAAAGTAGTTTCATCAAAATCTCGCGACAATTGCATAGCAACCAAATCTAAATAATCGCCAAACACTGAGCGTTCTTTTTGCTTATCAGCAAGTCGGATAGGTTGCTTTATAAGGCTATTGTAATCAACATCAGATAAACGGCCTTGGTTTTTCAATATAGCCAGTACGGTATTACGGCGATCTTTTGCACGATTTGGAGATCGCTCAGGATTGTAAAGAGATGGGCCTTTAACCATACCAACTAACAGAGCAAATTCATCGATATTTAGTTCATTCAACGGGCGACCAAAAAAATGCTGGCTAGCCGCAGCAAAACCATGCAAGGCACTGCTGCCCAACTGAGCTAAATACACTTCGTTCATGTAAGCCGTGATAATGGCCTCTTTCGAATAATGGTACTCAAGCAGTAAGCTCATCACCACTTCAGTCAGCTTTCGCGTGTAAGTTCGCTCAGAACTCAAATACATATTCTTCACAAGCTGCTGAGTTAAGGTAGAGCCACCTTGGCGTCGTGAGCCATGAGTTAAGTTAACTAGCGCAGCTCGCGCAATACCAGTCGGAGAAATTCCCCAATGCTGATAAAAATCCTGATCCTCTACCGCAATCAAAATATCAATCAGGGGCTTAGGAATATCATCATATGTTAAAATTTGACGGCTTTCTGTATTACCGCCATACAAGAAGCCAATACGCTGAGGCTCTATCCTTGCCTCGTCTATTTCATCACCATTCAATGCTTGAATAACTAAGCGACCATCTTGGAACGAAAAAATACGCCTTTCACTTTCATGAAATCCCAAATGATCAACATAGGAACGCAAATGTGCACTGACTTTCGTTTGACTACGAGCAGCCCAGCCAACGTTTTGACTATTTCGACCAAATCGGTAACCAGTTTCTTCCAATAAACTTTCGAGGTCTTGCTTTTTCCAAGGTGCTCCACTTGATAATATAACAGGTGCACTGTAGACCTCTGAAGGCACTTGCCATTTCTGCCCTTCAAAACGGCTAACAACTTGCCCATTTAGCCACCATACCCAACCAGCGAAAGGAATACTTCCTATCAAAGCAATAATTACCCCCCATTTAAAAAGGGCACAGAACAGCCTCTTCAAAAAGGAAGATTGTGATGTTTTTTTCTTTTGAGTCGGGGACTTACGTGAAGATTTTGCCGGAGTTTTTTTAGTCATAGCGGGTAAGTATAGGGAGCTTGCCGAAAGCAAGCAACGACCTAAAATCAACTAACTCAATTCTTGCATATTGACTCATCGCTCATAGCGCTTTAGAGTCTTTGCTCACGGAAAGTTTATTTAACTGACATTTTGCTGAACTTTATTCACTTAGTCAGCGGTAGAATTGAAAGAAAACACCACTAAAATGTGAGGATTTTTGTTCTCACTCTAGTTCGCATGATTATGGAAAGCGTCAATTCTACTGAAGTAAACAACATTCATTATAAAAAAGTGCGGTAATCACGTGTTTAATAAATACCTTATCCCTGATGCGCAAAACCTTCCTGAAGGCAAAGCATTAAACATAACAGTAGAAAAATATAACTTTTTAGTAACTAAGCAACAAGGTCAAATTCTTGCTTATGAAAACTTATGCCCTCATCAAAAAAAGCAACTTAATTGGTCTTCTGATCCTGCGTTAGATGAGGAAGGTGATTATTTAAAATGTCATCATCATGGCGCTCTTTTCTCTCCACTAGACGGTACATGTATTACCGGCCCATGCCAGGGAAGCCACCTCAAAAAAGCGACAGTCGGTATAGAACAGGGCAACTGCTATCTGCTTTTTGCTTAATCAGCCACTGAGTATTATTGACGTCATGAAAATCATAACGGACGATGGCTATGATGAGATGAACTCTTAGCTAAGCTTCTGTTTCTAATGGTTTTCATATCAAGAAGCCATTCAAGCTTTAGCCCAAAACACAGCCAGCTTTGGCTTAATAACAAGCGACATTAAAATAGAAATAACCAGACCTGCAGGTAACGCAGAAATAAAAGTCGCCCCCCACAGATCAATAAACTTATCTAGAACAAGAAAACCATGCAAATTTATTGTCGTTACAATAGCCATAATGGATTCCATTATCACCGCCATGACAAATCCGAAAACAATATTTTTTTGTGTCATAGACAAAGTATAAAACACTTTATTGACAAGACTATTCGTCACAACAGAAATCACACCACCGATTGGTGCAATACACAAAACACACAATGCAAAAGAGGAAAGCCAAGCCCCCATAAAGCCATCAGTAAAACCAATATTCTTCCAAGTCATTAGTAGGGTTAAAGAACCTCCTATAGCAATAACAAAACTAACGATAATAGCAATTTTTTGAACTTTCTTTGACATAGATCTGCTCGCAGTGAATGATAAGGTTAATACGGTAAATTAAATTGACAAAGTCAACTATATTAAATTATGTTGACATAGTCAACTACATTGGAATTTTCTATGCAGCATTACGAGTCAGAACTACAAACTCTTCTCATAAATACAATCGGTGGATTAAAAGCTTCAATGAAAAACATCATGAAAGAAAAAGGATTACCACTCTCTCCTTTATATTTTATGATTCTGAAACATATCCATGAGACAGAGAACTGCACGGCAAATTATCTTGCAGATATAACCGAAAGAGACAAAGGCCAAGTCACTCGATTGGTTCAAGAAGTAGTGAACCAAGAGCTTGTTATTAAGACCCAGAATCCACATGATAAACGTAGTCAGTTTCTTCTATTAACCGAGAAAGGCTTAGGATTTTATCAACAATTAGCAAAAGCAGACAAAGCGGTTCTAAAAGAAATGAGAGCAGATGTTAGTGATGAAGAACTGAAGAAATTCTTAGAAATTGGCGCAAAAATGCTAACAAATTTGCACGCTATTAATGACAAAGTGTAGAAGAGGTTTAAATTAAACCTCTAATGCTAGATCACCTAAAAATATACGCATTACTCTTTCTCGTCTTTTGCCCTCCAACCGCGCTGAAGGCGTATTCAAGCTATCTGCAATATGAAACAACTTGTTATAAAAATGGTCTATAGAATAAAACGTATCATCAGGCTCTCGTATTTCGCAAAACGGGTCATTAAGGGAATATAAAGGACGATTTAGTGCTCCACTTACTTGCATACATCGAGCAATACCGATTGCACCCAATGCATCTAACCGATCAGCATCTTGTACTATTTTAGCTTCAGGAGTTTCTGGCGAGATATTGGCACTAAAACTATGAGCGCGAATAGCATGATGTATCGCACCATAATATTCGCTTGGATAATGAATTGAGGCCAAGAAGTTAATAGCTCTATCTCCTGCCAATGTAGAGGCTAAATGACGCTCTGGATGGTTTTTAGGCAAAGAAACGCAATCATGCAGCCAAGCAGCAGGAACCACAACAGCCAAGTCTGCTCCCTCTTCAATCGCAAGTTGTTTTGCTACTTTTACCACTCGGGAAATATGGTTCAAATCATGAGCAGAATCCGCATGCCCTTGAGCTTGCAAAAATACACTGCAACGGTGTTCAAGTTCGGATAAAAAATCTAATAACATCGTTTTTCCAAGAGAGACAAAATAGCTATGTAAAAATGAAAAGCCTACCCCAGTCCTATAAAACAACACAACGAAAAAAGGCTTTGATTCAAAAAATCAAAGCCTTTGCTTTTCTTAAATACTCGTTATTAGAAAGTATAACCAACACTTGCCATGAAGGTAATAGGATCAATATCAGCGTTAAAGGTTCCTACTGTTGTATGCACATCAGTATTAATATCCATGTACCAGAGAGACGCGTTAGCAAACCAGTTTTCAGCAAAATTGACATCAACACCTACTTGAGCAGCTAGACCAAAAGAGTTATCAAGACTCACATCAGTACCAGCCAATGCACCTTTACCTTTTTCATCAAAGAAAATAGTATAATTCAAGCCAGCGCCAATATAAGGACGGATTTTGCTATTTGCCTGACCAAAATAATATTGCGCCATTAAAGAAGGTGGTAAATGCGATACTTCAGCCACTTCACCTAAACCTTTAGTCGATACCTTATGAGTAAAAGGCGAAGCAGCTAGCAACTCAACACCAAACTGATCTGTCAGCATGTAGGTAAGAGTAACGCCAACTTGAGTATCGCTATCAAGCTCCAATTCACCTTTATTCAATACATCATCACTGCTTTCGTTTGGCATCACTACTGCAAGGCCTGCACGAGCAAAAACATCCCCTGCATTATGAGCCAATGCAACTGATGAGCAAAGCGCAGAAACAAGAGCGACAGGAAGTAGAGCTTTCATAATAAGATTCCTTTTTTGATCAATAAAATGTCTGTGACAAAAAAGGTAACAGGATGAAAAATAAAATTATTAATCTAGATCAAGGTTTTGCGGTAACTCAAAGGACAATGTCGACAATACCCTAGGTAGGTCAACAAAAGATCAACTACCTAAATCAAATCACTTTTCACTCAATCTTGCAGATAAAAAGACCCGTCCGATAAAAGATCAGACTGCACACACTAGTAAACCAAAGAAAATAATAAAGTAAACTATTTTACCATTCACCTATAAATCGGTAAACTTTGCGAAAATTTTCATCTGGAATAAACCAATATGCCAATACTAATTGCAGTGACCTTACTTTGGGCTTTTTCGTTTAGCTTGATTGGGGTGTATCTTGCCGGTCAGGTCGACGCCTGGTTCTCTGTTTTAATGCGTGTAACACTTGCAACTGTGGTTTTTTTGCCCTTCTTAAAACTACGTCAGATTGAAGCAAAAATCGCTTTTAAATTAATGGTATGCGGCGCTCTACAGCTTGGCATTATGTATGGGTTTTATTATCAATCCTTCCTATATTTATCCGTTCCTGAGGTTTTACTATTTACAGTTATGACACCACTATATGTCACTCTAATTAATGACATGCTAGATCGCCGTCTTAATATAGGCTTTGCCATTAGTGCAATCTTAGCCATTCTTGGAGCTGTTGCCATTCGCTACCAAGGAGTAGACGAAGGGTTTATTAAAGGATTGTTAATCGTTCAAGGTGCTAACATTTGCTTTGCTTCAGGACAAGTTGGTTATAAACGTATTATTGCAAAGGAACGCCCAGATCTATCACAACGTACGGTATTTGGCTGGTTTTTCCTTGGAGCCTTGGCCGTTGTTATTCCTTGTTTCTTAGCATTAGGAAATCCAGATAAACTACCAACAACAACGCTTCAATGGTCAATTTTGACTTATCTTGGCATAGTTGCTTCTGGCTTAGGTTATTTTGCTTGGAATAAGGGCGCTACAATGGTGGATATTGGCACTCTTGCTGTTGCTAATAACCTTTTAATACCTGCTGGAATTGTCGTCAATGTGATTTTTTGGAACAGAGATGCCGATATTTTACGTCTAGCCATTGGTGGCGGGGTTATATTATTGGCACTTTGGGTAAACGATAAATTCAACCAAAAGTACGCCAAAGCACAAACCGACACTTAACTAAAATACGATAGATCAAAAAAACGCCCAGATTTTCATTGGGCGCTTTTTTAATTTATTAAAGTACATGTGCTATTCAACAAGCCAAACCTGTAAGGCTTTTTTCGCTTCTTTGTCTGCTTTATTGAACCAAAATTGAAACATTTCCAGCTGGATATTAGCAACTGTTGGCTTATACATATCATCTGCTATCCAGATACGCGCATCTTTACGAGTCACTTCGTCGGATTGATTATACCAAAATTGCATCATTTCTAACGCAACGTCTTCTGTCATAATAACAGGAGCAGGTACTGGACCAGAACCAGAACCAGAACCAGAGTTAGTATTGCTCGGTGAATTTTTGGCGGTTAGTCGCTCAATTTCTGTAACAAAATCACGGGTGTTCTGAAGTCCAGATTTAGTTTTCAAGCTTTGTTGTTTGTAGTCAACATCTTGACCATTTACGTTATCATAAATCGTAAATTGTGGGTCTTTGGCATTGGCCTCGGCCTGCTTTTGAGTCGATATATAAGGTGCTTTCAGCGTAAAATAGGTATTCTTTTCAAACTGTAAATCCAAAACAATTGGTTCAGATTGATATTTTTGTGTATCACCACCGCTTCGCAACAACTTGTTAAAACGCACAACTATCTGATGCTGACCTTCATCAATATCTACTTTAAAATCATTACCAAAATGACCTGCGCTTTCAAGATCGACATACATGATCTCAAAAGACCGTGGCACTTCAAATGTGGCAGCCATAGCTGGTAAAGTAACAAAACCACACCACAAAGCACCAAACGCAATAAAACGATTTCTTACTTTCATTTAACACTCCTTACAACACATAACAACATAGAGAACAAATCTAGCATATAGTTGTCTTTTATTTGCTTGGTTTACTTTACTTAGAAATCACTTGCTAGATTTTGTCTTTTTTCATCACAAAAAAGAGACAAGACGAAGGCTAAAATTGAAAAATCGAACAAGCATATCGCTATAAAATACAACTAGCGATTGATTAGTATGAATCTTTAATACTCATTATTTGTATCTAAAAAGGACAATGGCACAAGATTATGCCAAATAACACTCAAGTAGACCTAAATCATAAGCTCACTTTAAGAATAATTGAGCTGTCTATTATTACCATTTTTTTTGCTCTGATATTTCGACCTTTAATTGTTGATCTGCCAATTCAATTTACAGTAATCATTTTACTAGACTTAGTAATAGTCACAGCGCTATATGTAATTGTTCGCTTCTATATTCTACCCAAACTAGAGATTATTCTTTCTCTATGTACCGCCGTTATCATCCTTCTTCCCACATTAGCACTCTCGGGAGGAGTCAATAGTCAGGCAGCCTGTATTTTACCCTTATGCCCTATTTTTGCAGCTCTAATTGGGGGTTACCGCGAATCATTAATTATTACGATCATACTTGCCCTAGGCGTCATATTAGCGACCATTTTTAGTCAGCACATTACCGATTTAACAGGGGAGATTCACTCTCAACAAAAATCAATCGATCGAGGTTTTTGGTTAACAATTTCCATTATTTTTAGTGGCGTCTTTGGCCGCTTCTTTTTAAAAAGGTACGCTGAACTTACACAACAGCTGAAAAATGAAAATATCCAAGACCCCTTAACAGGATTATTCAATAGAAGAGGCTTAAACCTTCATTTTAGTACAGAGTTAGACAATGCAAACACGGCTAATTTGCCTTTAAGCCTTATTCTCATTGATATTGACTACTTTAAAAAAATAAACGACATGTATGGTCATGATATTGGTGATGTATGTCTAATAGAAATAGCTAACACCCTCTCACAAGCAATAAGAAAAAACGACATTATTGCCCGATTTGGAGGAGAAGAGTTCATCATTATCTTACCAAACACAGCAAAACATGATGCAGCCGTCATAGCGGATAAATTGAAAACGACAATAGAAAAACAAAAATTCAGTAAATTTAGCCTTGCACTCACGATCACACAAGGACTAACTGAGCGCCATCAAGATAATGATAACGCTCTAAAAATGATAAAACGCGCAGACAAAGCACTCTACAGAGGTAAAGATAAAGGACGTAATTGTGTAGAACTATCTGAGTAAACTATCCCTTATAAATGTCAGGCTGCCATTTTTGCATAAAGGTTGATGGTGAACTTAATGGTGTATAGCCAAACTGTTGATACAAGCTATGCGCATCTCGGGTTGCCAACAAGATTCTTCGTAATCCCTGTAGCGATGGGTGGTCATGGACTTCTTGCATGAGCCATTTTGACAACCCTTTACCACGATGAGCTTCATCAATAAAAACATCGGCCAAGTACGCAAAAGTTGCCTGATCCGTTATCATTCGAGCAAAACCAACTTGCTTACCTTCAGACGAAAACACACCAAAGCACAACGAATTATCTAAGGCCTTTTTAAACGTTTCTTTAGGGATGCCTTCCGCCCAATAAGTGCTTGATATATAAGTATGAATGGCATCAAAATCCATTTCTTCACGATGACTACTAACTCGATAACCTGAAACCATCTCCACCTCCAATATTGTCTTAAGTATTATTTAATCTCTCTTGCGCCACCGACTGTATTTAGAATGTACCCCCCGCGTAAAAGCCGACGAATATTCTTCAAGAATATCGACACCATATAATATAGCGACTACGATAAAAGACAGCTTTATCGCCACATAAGAGCCAATAATAGCAATGCACACACCGATTGCGGCCAGAGTCCAAATCGTCGCAGCCGAGGTAACACCAATAACCGCACCATCTTTAGACAACATAACTCCAGCCCCCAGAAAGCCAATCCCCGTAATCACCTGACCTATGATTCGCGATGGATCTGTAGTCTCAGCAGCAACAAACATCGACGATGCAATAAACACATAAGTCCCCAATACGATTAACGCTGAGGTTCTGATTCCTACGGGCTTACCTCTCAGTTGTCGCTCTAAGCCAACAATAACGCCACAAAAAATAGCAGTAGCAATCGAGCTCCAATTATAGGGAGCAACGGAAAATAACGATTCTAAATTCATATAATCTTTCTTAGGACAAACGCCATAACTAGAAGAATACAAGGAACGATAGCTCTCTTATAATGTACTGAATTTTTGACGTTAATACAGTTATTAATCAGGCATCAGATTAAAAATAAATAGAAAGGAGAAATATCAAGACTGGTACAAGAAGAGAGTATAAAGATAAAAAGCCTGTCATCAATTTTTGTGGCAGGCTTAAAAAACAGCTAAATATCAAAATCTAACAAAGCTGAGCTGAGACCCTTACCATGTATATCGAGAGCCAAAGAGCGAGTAACACCACCACCTAACGCTTCATACATAACAAAATTTAATGCACCGATAGCCGGTAGTTCGTAGCGCACAACTTCACCAGAGACAATATCACCAAACCAATTTTGTACTTTCTCTGCCGTCACAGCGTCTTTAATCAGCACATAATCATTAATGTCATAAACAATAAGAGAGATGTTTGAGATATTGCCCTTATCACCTGTACGGGAATGAGCGATGTCACGTAATTTCATTGCTTAACCCTCTAAAATTGTAATCATAGCGTGAACCTGAGATCGGGGAATCAAACTAGAATCCATAGCTAGTACTTCTTTCGCAGACTTCATAACACCACCGCCACCCGCAGGTCCATTGGTGTATAAAGTTTCAACTTCATTACCTACCGATATAGCTTCTTCTAATGTTGAGCAACGAACCGCTACACGAGCACGAATTTCATAAGGTTCATTTTGAGCTGATCTTGTTTCACCATGTAATGCATTCACGCCAACTAAATCATAGCGTGCTTCTAATGGTATAAATCCACACACCGAAAAACGCGCCTTCACGATATCTAAAGCCAACCGCCCCCGTGCAACAGCATTTGGTCCTGCATACGAAATTTCACCTTCGCCAATAAAGCCATCGTTATACCCTACAGACACCTTCAATGTATCTGTTCTAGGCAAACCACTTGCGCCTTTTACAGCAACACGATTCTCAGCTTCTTGTTGAAAAGTGACATTTGAGAAATCTGCAACAACATCAGGAGTAAAATACTGATCTGGTCGGTGGATTTCATACAACAGCTGCTCTTTGCAAGTGGCTTCACAAACCACACCACCAGAACCTTCGACTTTGGTGATAATCGCATCACCAGACTCATCGACCTCAGCAAGAGGAAAACCAAGACGAGCCAAATTCATCACATCCTTAACACCAGGATCAGCAAAATACCCGCCAGTTATTTGGCCTGCACACTCAAGCAAATGACCTATGCACGTACCTTTTCCCAATTTCCTCCAATCATCTCGGGACCAACCAAACTCATGCACCATAGGAGCAAGAAACAAAGAAGGGTCAGCAACTCGACCTGCAATCACCATATTGGCTCCGCTTTCCAATGCTTCAACTAAGCCTTCAATCCCCATATAAGCATTAGCCGATAAGATATCTTTGCCACTTTGAGATAAAGCGACATTCGCCTCGATCAGCTTTAAATCCAATCTCTGCAGTTCAGGCAACACATCGTCACCAGTGACCACCGCCACTTTAAATGACTTTAAGCCCAACTCCTTAGCAACACTCATTACCACATGTCCAGCTGCAATAGGATTAGCAGCACCCATATTAGTAATAATCCGCACCTTGTTCTTATAACAGCTTAGCAGTACGGCTCTCATTCGAGCTTCTAACAATTCGTTGTAACCTTTGCTCGAGTTCTGCTTTTTTTGCTTTTGACCTATGGCGATGGTTCGCTCAGCAAGACATTCAAATACTAAATAATCTAATTGACCTTTTTGAGCCAACTCTACCGCTGGCTCTATTCGATCACCTGCGTAACCTGCGCCAGAACCAATTCTGATTTTTTTCATGCTCTTATTTGATCCAATAAATTATTAGAAAAGCGCCAGTATAAGTGCACTACAGAAGGGAAATATCACCAAATAATAATGATAAATCCCCTTCGGCTTAAATACTTAATGCACCCGTAATCACAGCAACTAAAGTCATCACCATAGTCACTAAAAACGCTAATGGAATGGTCTTCTTTTGGTGATCAGCAAGATCAACACCCGCTAACCCAACCAATAAGAAAGTTGATGCAGTCAAAGGACTCACTGGAAAACCCGTTGTCATTTGACCGAGTAAAGCACCGCGAGCTACTTCAATACCACTTGCTCCTAAAGCTTCAGCCGCATGCGCTAAAACAGGCAACACTCCGAAGTAATATGAATCAGGGTCAAACAACAGACTTGCAGGCATAGATGTAATAGCAGTCAAAAGAGGAAAATGTGCACCTAGACTTTCTGGAACAATACCCACCAATGAAGTTGCCAATGCTTTAATCATGCCTGATCCCTTGAGGATGCCAGTAAACACGCCCGCGGCAAAAATAATTGAAATCATCAAAATAGCTGCGTGACCATGGGCCGTAATACGAGCTTGTTGTAACTTTACATTCGGGTAATTCACCAACAAGGCAATAGGTAAAGCAATAACAAATACAGCCGGTAAAGGCACACTTTTCGTAACCAGTGCCGTCAAAGCACCTACTGTAAGTAATAAATTAAACAGAAATAACTTAGGACGTTTTAGGTTAGCTTTGTCCTCATCTTCGCTATCATCAATACCAACAAACGATGAACCACTCCCCAACGTGCCGGCATTTGTCAAACGCACTTTTTCTTTTTTACCCAACCAAAAAGACACAGCAAGAACAGTTAATACCCCTGCTCCAAGCGCAGGTATAATTGGGTTGAATAGCTCAGAGATATCGATACCTAATGAGGAAGAAGCTCGTAATGTTGGGCCACCCCAAGGCACAATATTCATCGTGCCAGCCCCTAATGCAGCAATACAGGCAAGCACTTTACGATCCATTCCTAATCGATCATAAATAGGTATCATGGCAGGAATACAAACTAAAAAAGTAGATGCACCAGAACCATCCAAATGCGCTAACATGGCAATCAGCGCAGTACCAACCGCGATTTTGATTGGATCTTGTCCGCCAAATTTAATGATCCCTTTAATCATTGGATCAAACATCCCAGCATCATTCATCACAGAAAAATACAAAATAGCGAATGTCAGCATAATTCCGGTAGGTGCCACGCTTTTCAGCCCGTCTAAAATATAACCACCTAATTCAGAACTTAAACCCGCCAATAATCCAAACACGATAGGAACCAAAACTAAGGCCACAACGACCGACATACGTTTGGTCATGATAAGCGTCAATAACACCGCTATGGTGCAGAAACCCCAGAATGCCAACATTGAGCAACTCCTTATTATTATATTTGAAGCAATGTGACTGCTTTCAAAGATGAAAGCGAACATAATCAGGCTTTATTTCTACCATTAAACAAGTAAAAAACTCCAATCGAAAAAACAAATGAGCTTAATGGATATTCAAATTAAAAAAACAAAAACATATTTAAAAATCAAATAGGTATATATTAAATTCAAATAAAATTAAAAAATATTACACCGTCACATCGCCATAATTTGACGCTTACAACTTAGATGGTTAGTATCGTTTTGAATAAAAATGATTTAATGAGAATCAACCTAAACGCATAAAAAAGAAAAATAATGAATTTATCTATAAAACAGTTACGTGCATTTTTAGCGCTAAGTGACCATGATAGCTTTACTCAAGCGGCCAAGCGCTTTAATCTTTCACAGCCAGCTTTTAGTACCTTAATTGCCAGTCTTGAAGATGAAATCGGTTACCGTTTATTTGATAGAGATACACGTAAGGTAGAGTTAAACGCTAATGGTATTCATTTTATCGAAATCGCACGCCGCCTCATCCTAGATTACGATGAAGCCATCAATGAAATTGAAGCTCGAGCTTCAGGAAAAGATGGCACACTAACATTGAGCGTACTACCATCGCTCGCGGTAGAATGGCTACCTGAAATACTAGCCCAATACAGCACGATGCACCCACAGACCCAAATAAAATTAAATGATACTCAATGGAATCAATGCCTCAAATCCATTGTAAATAGCCAAGCAGATTTGGCGCTCACTGCCAGCCAACCCGCGACTAATATTTTTGATTCCCATTACTTATTTTCAGATAAATTTTATTTGCTCTGTCACGTCAATCACCCGCTAGCACAAAATAAAAAAGTAAAACTCAGCGATCTTTACAAATATCCATTTATTGGCTTTAGTCAACGTACAAGCATCCGCCAATACACAGACAAGCTATTTGAAAGCCAAGGAAAACAAATTAAGTACTCTTTAGAAGTGCAACAACTCACGACCATGATGGGGCTTATTTCTGCTAACTATGGTATTGGCATTACCAGCGGTTTAACGTTATTTCAATTTAAGCATCAAAATATTGCTATTGTGCCTTTTGAAGATGTCGATTTAGAAAGGGAGATTTATTTAGTGAGCTTGAAAAACAGAGCCCAACCTAGTCATGTAAAACTGTTTTCAGATTTTATTATAAATGAGGCCAAAAAATTCAACTCAAAAATAAAAACCATACAAGAATAGTTGTTTACGAAATATCAATAAAAAAGGAATACCTTTTGGCATTCCTTTTTTAAAAGAATATTTAAATGGGAAAAGTAGTTACTTACCCATTAAATCCGCTTTAATAATATAGAGTCGATTCGAATCAATAGTGTTTTTATCAAGGTGCTTTTGTTCTAGTTTGCCTTTGGTCGACCAAGTAGCAAAATCATCATCGTTCAGCACACCAAGATGATGTCCATCAATCACCCACAAACCTTCCATTTTATCGTGCGGATAAGCAACGGCTTTCACCATATCTACCACTAATGTTTTGTTAACTGGTTTAATTCCCTTTTCTGCTAACGCTTCCCAGCCATTTTTAATAGTGAACTGCTCTAACGTTAAGCCATCAATCATTAACCCATGGCTCTCATCACGAGTAATAGAAGAGGACAAAGCGACATTAGAAAGCGACGTTCCTGTGCTTAAGTCAATACGATAAACATGCTTTTGAGCATTCGGCTTAGCTTTCGGTTCACCATCTGGACCTCCGAAAAGAAAAGCACCATCTCGCTCGATAACCAAAAACTTATTAGCTGTTAAAGTAGATATTTCAGAATTAGAGTTTTCATTTTGTTCTTGGCGATACAAATACTGTTCAGTTTTACCTGTGATTAAATTCACTGTCACAATACGAGTCAAATCCGATTTTTGTGCAGCTTTATCAGGGTTCTGCAGCGTCGATTGCATCATACCTACTAAGCTAGTTTCATCTGGTGTGATGGCTAAACCTTCCATACCTCGGTTAGCACGACGATGCTGAAATACGGCAGGCAGGTGATAAATATCACGGCTGTCATCTTTAAAGGCATTAATACGACCAATCTCAACACCATTACTGTCAAAGTGGACAATATGTGGACCATATTCATCACTCACCCAAAAAGTTCCGTCTTTAAGAGCGACTAAACCTTCACCATCTAAACCGTAATCGTCTAATTTAATTGCGTTGGTTGCTTTGTCATAAGGCTTATTATCATTCATTAAAACAGGTTGACCATTTGAATGATAAGGCGTTTCCCCTGTACCACCTAACGCCGACGTATTCGGCAAACCGGAAATCAAACTACCTTCTGGGCGTTTCAGTAAAATACTTTTTACCATCGAAACCTTGCCATCAGCAGAAACTTCAAACAAACCGATACGTGGAGTATAAGACGCCACAGGGAAGCTCTTACCTTTACCATATTCACCACTGTAATCAGCATTCGGCCCACGGTCAGTTAGAGCATAAAACTGGTTAGCTTGATTAGGGTTCGCTGTCATGGCAGAACCAAAACCACCATTTCGAATTTCAAATGGCTGATTCGTTTTACTATCAATCAGATCATCACGCAATACGGAATACGGTAACTCACTACCTTGCTTTGGGAAGTTATCTACAAAACTAGACGTCGGTGCCGTTACTAAATTATTCGCGCAACCCGATAAAACACCAACAGAAACCAAACTTGCCAACCAGACCTTACTTGTCATTTTTTTACCCCTTTAGTGAAATTACACATCAGTGCATTTTATGATTCTGACTTAAAGATAAAGACTTGCCATGACGGTTTGATGAATAGGCATAAAAAAGCCCGAGCATTGGCTATCAATGACTCGGGCTGAGGTTACTATTTTTGATATAGCTTAATACGGCTTATTGACTCAATGCTCCTGTCGGACCACCACCACGATGATCTCCTCCAGTGTAGATTTCATCGTCTTCGTTGACTGCATTTTTACCAGCCCCCCCCTTTTCAACTTTAGCGGCACTGGCAGATCCAGTCAGTGGCCCTGTAGGACCACCACCACGATGATCACCACCGTGATAACCATTATTCGAAAATAACGAGCATGCTGTTAAATTCATCAAAACTATGGCAATGACCAACAGTTTTATTCTTTGATTTACTACTTTCACACAGATACTCCGTTAAATATCACTGGCTCATGCTAAATCGCTTACCAACGAACAGTAAGGCGAGCGTTTTAAGAATAAAACACTCAATAAAAAGCAAACAGTTAACCTTTACTATCAGCCTTTAAGATCGGTAGTTATTTTATCGTTCCCATCCGTACTTTGTTAACTATGGACTCTAAGTCTTCAAACAAAAAAGGTTTACTTAAAAAAGTGTTCATTCCTGATTCAAGACATTTCCGTTTTACACTCTCCTCTACATGAGCAGTCAGAGCAATTATCGGTGTTTGATTAAAGCCTTTATCTTTCTCAATCTGTCTAATAGCAACTGTGGCTAAAAAACCATCCATTTCAGGCATATTACAATCCATAAAAATAATATCGTAACGCTGGGAGCTATTAAATTTCTCCAGCGCCATTACACCTGTTTCAGCCAAATCTACAGAACATCCCAACTTTAAGAAAAATTGCTCGCAGATCATTTGATTTACTTTATTATCTTCGGCCAACAAAATATGCAGTGGCCGTTGCACATCACTTATTTCGAATTTATCTGTAGACTCTAATAAAGGTTGATTCAATACATCTTCACTAGGAAGTATGAATGGCAGAGTTACGGTGAACACACTTCCTGTACCAACGATGCTCTCAACCGACATAGTCCCACCCATGAGGTCCACTAAACGTTTAGTAATGCTTAACCCCAACCCAGTACCTCGGATATTGGGATTAAAATGACTAACCTGATAAAACTGTTCAAAAATTTTCTGCTGGTTTTCAGGAGATATACCAATGCCTGAGTCTCTAATGGCAAAAGATAAAATGACAGTGTTTTTTTCATCACTTTCCTTACAAGAAACCTCAATAGATATTTCACCTGCATCAGTAAATTTAAACGCATTCCCAACAAGGTTATAGAGGATTTGATGAAGCCGATAAGGGTCACCTCGTACTAATTCTGGAATATCATCGATAGCACAAGTTAGCTTTATTGGCTTTTTATCAAACTGAGGAGAAAGCAATAACATCACTTCATTGATGATATTGCGTGAACTAAATGGAATTTTCTCTAATTCCAACTGTTCTGCATTAATCTTGGAGTAATCTAGAATATTATTAATAATGTGCATCAATGTTCGGCCAGCATTATTGATTACTGTAACTTGCTGTTGTTGCAGTTCATTAAGGTCACCCATAGATAGCAATTGGGCCATCCCCAATACCCCATTCATTGGTGTACGTATTTCATGTGTCATTGCCGCTAAAAAATCGGCTTTTGCTTGCCCTGCACGCTCGGCTTCAACTTTCGCCTTTTCTAGCTCTTCCGCCTGTTCTGAAAGTTTTAAATTATCATTAAGTGCCTGCCAGTAAACACGATTTTGCTGTTTTCCAGTAATAAAAATAAACAGGCCATAACCAACAATTAAAGCCGCAACAATCAAGTTACCTGGCTCGTTTAGCAGCAACCCAGCCGCTAAAGCAAAAGGAAAACAAATTAATACGAAATAACTGCGCATTATTTTATACGAAGGCGCTAATACAGTGACACCTCCTATACTAATACCAGCTGCGGCCATAACATTTACTGTCACGGCTAAATCGATAGTCGGGTTAACGTAAAAAAGCCAAGCAGAACCACTTACCCACACAATAGCGGATGAATTGTAGATAAAAGCATAACGAGGAAAGCACGTGGAGATATCAATATCATTAGATGAAGAGACTTTTAAAAATAACACTAAACGATAAATCTGCAACAGTAAAAAACAGCCTGAAAAAACACCAATAATGTCTATGTGTTCACGAGCTGTTGTAGAGCTAAAAGCAGCAGCCCAGAATGCTAATAAATAAAATACTCCGCCATATCTAGAGCGTCTAGCTAAATCCTTTAAGCTAATATCATTGAGTTGTTGATCACCCAACGTATAGCGTGAATTATTCAATAGCGTTCTCAGATTAAATGCCCATTAATAGTTTAAGGTGCATCAGCTTCCATTGACTGATTTATCCATAATAGTGCATTTAAGTACTATTGAAAACCAAACAAAAAAAGGCCAGCAGGGGGAAGACTGCTGACCTTATCAATACAACCGGATTGTTATTTAGCTAATCAAACCGCGAATTGATTCATGGTGTTATCTTTACCTGACGCTTTCAGTGCCTGCTCACCTGAGAAGTACTCTTTGTGATCATCACCAATATTAGAACCAGACATATCTTGGTGTTTCACGCAGGCTAAACCTTGGCGAATTTCTTTACGCTGTACTTCTCTCACGTAGCCCAACATGCCAAGTTCACCGAAGTAGTCTTTCGCTAAATTGTCCGTAGACAAGGCAGCTGTATGGTACGTCGGCAAGGTAATCAGATGGTGAAAAATCCCAGCTTGTGCCGCTGCATCTTTTTGGAAGCAACGAATACGTTCATCCGCTTCGTCTGCCAACACACTACCATCGTAATCTTGTGACATCAGTTTCTCACGTTGGTATTGGCTCACATCTTTACCTTCAGCCAACCAAGCATCAAACACTTGCTGACGGAAGTTCAACGTCCAGTTAAAAGATGGACTGTTGTTGTAAACCAATTTCGCGTTTGGCATAACGTCACGAATACGATTCACAATGGCAGCAATTTGACCGATGTGTGGTTTTTCGGTTTCGATCCACAATAGATCCGCGCCATTTTGCAAAGACGTAATACAATCCAGCACCACACGATCTTCACCTGTATTCGGCTTAAAGCGCACCAAACCATTGGCTAAACGAGTTGGCTTAATCAAACGCTCACCCAGTTTGATCGCCATATCACCAGACTTCATTTGCTCCAGTGACGTCACTTCTTCGCCATCAATAAAGGCATTGTATTGTTCCGCCAAGTCGCCAGCCGTTTGTGATACTGGGATCTTTTGCGTTAAACCCGCACCCAAAGAATCTGTACGCGCTACGATCACACCATCATCTACACCCAATTCTAAAAAGGCGTAACGTACAGCATTAATTTTCGCTAGGAAGTCTTCATGCGGCACGGTTACCTTGCCATCTTGGTGACCACATTGCTTAGCATCAGACACTTGGTTTTCAATCTGGATACAGCAAGCGCCCGCTTCGATCATTTTCTTCGCTAGCAAATAGGTCGCTTCTTCGTTACCAAAGCCAGCATCAATATCAGCAATAATTGGCACAATATGAGTTTCAAAATTATCGATTTTTTGCTGTGTCGCTTGCTCGCGAACTTGATCGCCCGCTTCTCTCGCTTCGTCCATCTCTTTGAATAAATGCTGTAACTCACGGGCATCTGCTTGTTTCAAAAAGGTGTATAGCTCTTCGATCAAAGCTGGCACCGAAGTTTTTTCATGCATAGATTGATCTGGCAATGGACCAAATTCAGAACGCATCGCCGCGACCATCCAGCCTGACAAGTATAAGTAACGGCTACGGGTCGTGCCAAAATGCTTCTTAATAGAAATCATTTTTTGTTGGCCGATAAAACCGTGCCAGCAACCTAAAGACTGAGTGTAATTTGCTGGGTCTTTGTCGTAGCTCGCCATGTCTTCACGCATAATTTTAGCTGTGTATTTCGCGATATCTAACCCCGTATTGAAACGGTTTTGCAATTGCATTCTAACCACAGATTCTGGATTCATCGCCGCCCAAGTTGGGCCTTGTGAGTGAATCGTTTGGCTAGCTTGTTGCGTTTTATTCTTGTAAGTATGCATAGTATTTCTCGCTCTTTAGGTTGTTTAAGATAAATTCATTAATAAAAATCAATTCTCAGCTTTCGCTTTAACTCGGTATGCATGTAGCAAAGGTTCGGTATAACCATTTGCCTGAATCACGCCTTTGAAAATCAAATCCTGCGCCGCTTTATAGGCGTAACTGGTTAATAAGTTT
Organism: Marinomonas sp. ef1; assembly: GCF_002806845.1. NCBI lineage: Bacteria > Pseudomonadati > Pseudomonadota > Gammaproteobacteria > Oceanospirillales > Oceanospirillaceae > Marinomonas > Marinomonas sp. ef1. Next base: position 76,249 of record NZ_NHTT01000009.1, read on the forward strand.
GACGACATAGGTTGGTAACCTTCTGTGGTTTTATTCTGTTCATCTACCACCAGCGCCATACGCTGCATCACGTCATCAATCTGTTCTTTATCGCAAAGTCCATGCAGTAACCAGTTAGCCAAATGCTGGCTGGAAATCCGCAAGGTGGCACGATCTTCCATCAAGCCCACATTGTTAATATCAGGCACTTTCGAACAACCAACGCCCGCTTCAACCCAGCGCACTACATAACCCAGCAAACCCTGAACATTGTTTTCGATTTCTCGCTCAATCACTTGGTCCGACAAGGTCAAATTGCTTGGAATTGTCGGGATGGTAAGTAAATCCGTTAGGCTCGCTTGCGGACGGCGTTTAATACGTTCTTGTACTTCAAACACATTCACTTGGTGATAATGCAAAGCATGCAATGTCGCCGCCGTTGGCGAAGGCACCCAAGCCGTATTTGCGCCGGCTTTTGGATGCGCAATTTTGGCTGTCATCATCGCCGCCATTTCATCCGGCATCGCCCACATTCCCTTGCCAATTTGTGCTTTGCCCTGTAAACCACATTGCAAACCTATGTTTACGTTGCGGTTTTCGTAGGCTTGAATCCAAGGCTGAGTTTTAATCTGATCTTTTGGCAAAAATGGCCCTGCTTGCATACTGGTGTGAATCTCATCGCCAGTACGATCTAGAAAGCCAGTATTGATAAAGAACACTCGTGATTTCGCCTGACGAATGCACTCTTTCAGGTTCAAGGTAGTACGACGTTCTTCGTCCATAATGCCAATCTTGATGGTGTTTTCTGGCAAACCAAGCATCTGTTCTACTCGACTAAATAACTCACAGCTAAACGCCACTTCTTCTGGTCCGTGCATCTTTGGCTTGACGATATAAATGCTGCCAGTGCGACTATTACGCATTCGGTTTCGAGTCATACCTTCTGAGCGTTGCAAATCCAGCGCGCCAATCAAGGTTGTCACTACCGCATCCATGATGCCTTCCGGTACAAAGTTACCTAGCTCGTCTTGCATCAAGTCACATTCCATCAAGTGACCCACGTTGCGTACCAACAATAAAGAACGACCATGTAGACGGTATTCCTGATTGTCCAAATCCGTAAAAATACGGTCAGGGTTCATGCGACGCGTTTGCGTTTGCCCATCTTTGCTAAAGCTGGCTTCTAGCGTGCCTTGCATCAGTCCTAACCAATTGCGATACACTTCAATTTTGTCTTCCGCATCAACGGCTGCCACAGAGTCTTCGCAATCAATAATGGTGCTCAATGCCGATTCAATAAGAATGTCGTTGATATTGGCTGGGTCTTTCGCACCGTTTTTACCGTTACGATCAAATTGGATCTCTACGTGCAAGCCATTGTTTTTTAGCAAAATGGCCTCTGGTTCACTGCGCTGACCGTTTACTGCCACCAGCTGACAAGGCTGCTGTAAACCGGTTTGACTGCCATCTTGGAAAAAAGCCAATAAATGGTGGTAATAAACCACGTAGCTGATCACATCTTTATGAGAACCAGACTCCAGCGGAAACACGTCATCCAAAAATTCTTTAGCTTTGGCAATCACCGCTTCGCCACGAGCTGGGTTGTAGCCTTTATTGTGTAAAACAGCTGTTTCTAGTCCTGCTGTTTTCGCAATGACATCTGTACCGTAAAAAGCGTCGTACAAACTGCCCCAACGTGCATTGGCGGCATTCAATGCAAAGCGAGCGTTCTTTACTGGCACAACTAATTGAGGTCCTGCCAAGTGAGCGATTTCCTCATCGACATTCGTCGTGGTGATGGTGAAATCTTCGCCTTCTGTGACCAAATAACCAATCTCACGCAAGAAGGCTTCATAAGCCTTTATGTCCATGGCTTGGCCTTTTCGAGCGAGATGCCATTGATCAATCTGTTGTTGCATCGCATCGCGAGTGGCCAATAGTTGGCGATTAATCGGTGACAAGTCAGCAACTAACTGTTCAAGGTCGCGCCAAAATGTTGTCGGTTCGATAGCGTGAAGTGGCAGCACTTCTTCATTGATGAAGTTGCAAAACCCTGGATGAATCACACTGTTATTTTTAGCTTGGGGCATATTCATCTCGCTTTCCTTCTTTCTTATATCTATCTGATTCTTAGGGTTAGCAATTCGTTTGATCTCTCTTACGATTGCTTGATTTATAGTCTATGCCCTACTAAGATAAAATTTCACAATAAGAATTACACAGTGTAAATTTTACAAAAATGAAAAATAAAAATAGCCTCAATCGCAAAGCCCATTTTTTGGGTACTAAGATCCGCAACCTGCGTAAACGCAACCGTTTGACGATGGAAGACCTGTCGGCGCGATGCATAAAAGTAGACGCAGAATCTGCCCCATCAGTGTCTTATTTATCCATGATAGAAAGGGGGAAACGCATCCCCAGTGAAGACGTATTGGAAGTCATCGCCAGCGTTTTTCAAAAAGATGTCGAATGGTTTTTAGATGATATTCCGGAAGAAGAAGCCATTACTCCAACAAAAGGGTCTGGCGGTGGCATTAATGGTATGGCGTTAGAGCCAAACTTTTTGTTCTCGAAAGAAATACTACAAATCGCCATTCCTGAGATGCTTTCCCAAACTGGCACCAGCGGTCGTCAATTTGCTCATTTGTTGATTCGCGCCCACCAAGAGCATCATCAAAATCATTTCCCAGATTTAGAGCGAGCCGCCGAAGAAGTAGGACTCAAGCGCTTACCATTAAGCCTTGATGAGATTGTCGCCATCACCAAGCAAATGGGTTTGCAGATCAAGTGGTTTAGAAAAACTCCGTTAGCGGTTTTACAAGAAATGGGCATCAGTGAAAGCCATGTGGTGACTTCTTTCTTTGATCCGCCAAGTACAATCTACATCAACCAAATCATGAAGGCCCAGCCACAACGGTTGAAATACAATCTCGCGGTGCATATTGGTCACACGGTTTTACACGACAAAGACGGCATGAAAAACGTCTTGGTCACAGGACGAAATGAGATCTCGCCCTTACAAGCGCAGAACGCGAAACTGCAATCATCGGGGATGGATGCTCAGGATATTTTGTACGCATGGCGGGACTTCGAATGTAGCTTTTTTGCGGGCGCACTGCTTTGCCCAAAAGTTCCATTTCGACAAATGCTAGATCGTAATGGCTACGAAATTAATACCGCACAACTAGCGGGTGTTTCTGAATCCGTCACCATGCGCCGTATGACGGCAGCATCGCCTTATCCGCATTGGCATTATTTTGATGCCTACGCTCCGGGCAAACTTAAAGCCGTGTATCGTGGTAATGGCATTCCACTGCCTTGGGGCAATATGAGTATGGTGGAAGATCCTTGTCAGCACTGGTCTGTGTTTCGCAAAATAAGCGAACCAAGCACGGGCACTTCTGCACAAATATCGATTCTTAATGTCGGCGACGAGCCGCGGATTTACGCTTGCGAATCGATCAAAGTACAAGATCTTGCAGGCAACAATCACGTACTTTGCTCCGGCATCGATTTGAATCCTGCCATTGATGCCCAAGGCAAAGACGCCCTATCCATTGCAGCCGATTTACGGGAAGCGTGCGTCACCAAAGGCGGTTCTTCACAGATCCCGAGAAGCATCAAAAAAGACCTAATGAGTGTGGCGAAAATTCTCAATATCAATTGGGTAGAACGCGGCATAGACAACGACGCTCGACTGATTTGCTCACGCGGCGCCGTCTGTCCGAGGAAACCGAGTTGTTATCAGCAATGTGAGGCGCATTAGTCGGCTTGTTTGAGATTGATCTTTAGCAAGATGTTTACTTTATGGCAAAGTTAATAGTGATGAACTTTTCACTATTAACTTTGAAGTAAAATTTAATTAGCAGTAGCTAAAGAATTATCACTATCTATCCATGGTGTTCCTTGAAGCTTTGGATAACCTTCAATATAATTAATTTCTGCGTTAGTTTCTTTGCGGATTTGACGAACAATATCTAAAAATGTTTTTTCAGTCCATTCCTCTGGTGTTCCAACCATTGCACTAGACATTTTGCGGCTCAATTCCATAATGCCACCCTCTTTTTTACTAAAAGTGGCATATAAATCTAAATGATACCCCTCTTTGTATTGAAATAAGCAGGCTGTAAGATTAAGTTCTGATTGACCTGTAATAGATCGATTAGCCTTTGCAGTCCAAGCAGCACCATCACATGTAGCTACTTTCATACTAAGCTGACCACTAGCAGCAGCTAACGCAGCAAAGCTAGAACCTTTAAAAGGTTCAACTAGAGTGAAACGACCAGCTTTTTCAGGTAATTCTGTAGATGTTGGAATTGGGGTTGCCTCTTGTGCATCATTAACATTACGCCCCAACCCGTCACTAGCTGCTTCTGCAACAACAAAACGATCTACATCAGTTTTAATATCAAAAATTCGATAGTATTCAATTGACTTTGTCTTCTCAACCAATGCGTTATTTATTGTTCCACATCCAGCTAATAGACTAGTTACAGTAGCTAAAACCATACACTTCTTCATTATTTACTCCATATATTATAATGACTAATCAAAACCAAAATTACATAAGATAGAGTTTATCGAAAAAATAGAAGAAGTTTATTCATAACAACTAATAAGCTATTTTAAATAACTAAAACTTGTGCACGGGATAAAATCAAAAACACGTAAATAGAATGAGGAGTTTTATGCCTTCCCTAGCATATAAATTTTTCTGTAATAAACACTGAAAAATGTAATCAAAGTTCAAACAGCATAATAATTATCTTTCAGTTTTTTGTAAAGGATTGGTCATGAAGTCTATTTTTTGAATAGATACCATACCTCTATCTTGTAGCCAAAGTGATCGATTAATGTTTTATTTTCTGATCGCTCGACGACTTTCTTCAAAATTTTTTAACAAAGCACAAAGCCCCCATCATTAACAACTATTTTTTCTGTCTCCGAATACTCTTCTACAACAATTGCCCCAGCTTCAATACGTTTTAACAAGCCTGCTTTTTCTAGATAAATCATGTCGTTGAAAATGATGTTATCCGACACATTAAATCGATGCTTTAGCGTTTCAGAGAATACTTTTCCATCCAATGCTAACAACAGCAGTATTGTCTGTTGTCGCTGAATGCTTTGCCTACTCTCGGTGCTCATCATGATCTCTCTCTTAGTTGTTAACGTAAGGAGGTGTTGCTATAACGCCTTAATCGTTCGGTGGTCAGTAATATGATGGCAGCCAGTAACAGCAATATCATGGGGAACGAAGCAAAAGTGAATACCTTTGCTGTGGCGCCAAGTATTGGCGGTACGACCATGATGCCGATATAAGCCGTCGCCATGGATAAACCAATAATGGCTTGCGATGCCGATGAGCCAAAACGTTTCGGAGTCATTTGAATGGTGTTCGGAAAGATTGGCGCACAACCTAACCCAATGAATATCAAGCCTATTTTTGCCAACTCATCTGAAAATGGTAGAGCAAGCAAGATGCAGCCGAACAAAATAATGACAACGCCTGAGCGGATAAGGGTTTCTTCTGCCACTTTTTCTGCGATCACTCCACAGGCAAAGCGCCCTGCTGTAATACCTAAATAGTACATTGCTACCCAAAAAGCGGCATCAACTGGCAAAATATTTCGCTCTGTCGTTAGGTAACTCGCAGCCCACAATCCAGTGCTCGTTTCTATGGAACAATAACTAAAGAACATGGCTAATTGCAGCGATACTCCTTTTATTTTTAGTGCGGAAGTATTTGTCACTAACGGAGTACTTGTCTCATCCCTTTTTACCGAGCGAGTAACAAACTGCCTCCACAGTGGAAGGGAAGCAAATAATAAAATGACCAGTAATAATTGCACGACCGCAATGGTCATGTAGCCATCACGCCAACCTTCTTTGAGGGCCAAATAATTCGCCATTAGAAGTGGACCAGCGGTCGCACCAACACCCCAGAATGAATGCAGATAATTCATATGCTTGGCTTTATAATGTAATGCAACAAAGTTGTTCAATGCAGCATCCACAGCGCCCGCCCCAACACCTAATGGAATAGCCAAGAACACAAGCGCCCATGCCATGTTGGACATACTAAAGCCAAGTAGTGCCACCGCTGTCAGTAAGACACTTAACGCAACAACTTTTCCTATTCCAAAATAATGAATTGCTTTCGTCACAAAAAGGCTAGAGATCACAGTACCAGCACTGATAATGAGAGAAATAACACCGGCAAATTCCAGTGAGGCATTTAAGTCGTTTTTCATAACTGGCCACGATGAGCCAAGTACCGCATCAGGTAGACCCAAACTAATAAAAGCGATGTAGATAATGAAAAGCAATAGCATGACAGTGTTTACCCGTTTGATTTTTTTTAAAACAATACCGTCTACATGGGTTTATATATAGGTATATACTCTCTTAAAATATAACGATTCTATCAACATCAATTTTACCAAGGCGAGTTCAATAAGTGGTGCTATGCAAATTTATAAGATTGAAACAGAAGAAAATGGCAGAGAGCTGACTATTCACGGTAGTCATGACTTTCCTTGTGGATCTTATGACGAACGTTTTTCACATTTTGTTGGTGGCGAAGTACCGTGGCATTGGCATGATGAAATAGAAGTTGTGTTGGTTATAGAAGGCGCCACCAAAGTCGAATGTATTAATTCCAGTGATATCGTGAAAACTGGAGAAATGGTCTTTATCAATGCCAATACCTTACACAAGCTAACGAACTATGGCACTGAAGACTGTCGAATACTGAACGTGGTGTTCAGTCCAAAAATGCTTGGTGGTGTGGGCTTTGGACTAATTTATAAAAAGCATGTGCTTCCTGTTATCAATAACAAAGAGCTGCTGTTTTATAAATTCTCCGGCGCTAAAGCTTGGCACGAGCAAGTGATCAATGAGCTGGCGACAGCCTTTGCAGTATGGAAAGAGCAAGGTTCTGACCGCGAGTTTTATATGAACATTGCACTAATGAAATTCTGGCATATTTTCTGTACCAATCAGCAAGACATCACCGCGACTCACAACGCGGCAAAGACCAATGAAAAGCGAGTACAATCCTTGCTAAATTTCATCCACAGCAATTATGAAGAACGCATTTCCATTGCCGATATAAGTGAGGCTGCAAACATCAGTGAAAGTGAATGTTATCGTATATTTCGCAACGCTCTGAGTTGCTCACCAAACAGCTATTTATTGAATTATCGGCTGCGGAAATCGGTTCAACTGCTGACCGAAAGTAATAAACAAATCGCAGACATTGCCTACGAAAGTGGTTTCAACTGCTCAGCCTACTTTGCTAAAAAATTTAAACTTGCCTTTAATGTAACCCCAATGCAATTCCGGAAAAATTACAGCGTAACCTTAGATCATCCTTTAGCTAACAACTTTCCCATAACACAAACCAAATCAAGCTAATTTCGCAATAGAAGGCAAGACCCAAAAGCCTGATTAACTACTTTTGGATCTTGCCTAGTAGGTTATCAATTCGTGACGCTTTTAGCTGTTTTTAAGAGCCTGCCTTTAAGGTTTCAAATCTCAATCCACTTGCGCTTCTATTAGGGAAACCTTTCCAGTAAGTATTGTCTGAGTTATCCATACCATTTTTTGCCTTACTCCATTTACCATCATTCGAAAGAGGTACTAAATCAAAGTAGCTCGACATAGCAGAATCATGTTTCAAATATTTACCTAGCCATGCCGTAATAAAGTGCGTTGAAATATTGTTCATGCGTACGTTATCCCAAACTGAATCAAGATAATGCATGGTTAAATTAAAGCCTAAATCAGCGTCCACCTTGTTGGCTTCTTCTGGTGGCGCCATTGGTGCGCCTGCATTGTGATTTGCATAGTCGAATGTCAACAATGAACGATCAACACTGGATGCAGACTTCCATAAAGAACGCACTCCGTCTTCATAGCCAACAACGTCGTCCACTGAACCCGCTATAAATAACATGGGAACTCGAATTCCCTTTGTCGTTTCTGAATCCATGAAGTGTCTTTTCATACCTGCAGGAGCAAAGGTGACAGCTGTTTTTATTCGACTATCCGCTAAGGCGAGATACTCTTTGCTTCCACTCAGATACTGGTCTAGCGTGCCTTTAGGTGTCGAAAAAAGACCTTCTCGTTGATCCAAGGCATATTGTGTCAAACCACCTCCTACTGTCACTACCGTGCCATATCCGCCCATTGAATAACCAATAATTCCGGTATTATTCACATCCACCAAGTTATACAAAAAGGAGGCTTTGTCCTTTGCTAACTGGCTAATTTGATCCAAGATAAACAGTTGATCTTTGGTTCTATTGACCAAGCTTGAGCTGATCTTGGATAAAGTACTATAAGTCGAATCTGTATGATCAATAGACACCACTACGTAGCCTTTTGAAGCAATATTCTCTGCTATGGGCGCCATTAAAAACCGGTTTCCAGGATAACCGTGGGAAATAATCACCAATGGAAACGCTTTTTCAGTTTTAGCTGGTTTGGCTTCTACAATCGCCTGACCATGTAAGTCGACTTTGGTTTTGCCATCTCTGATGAAAGCTTTTATTACTCTAGAACCTTTGGCGTTGGCTAATGCTGGATACCAAACTTCAACCGTTAATGGACGATCATAATACGGAAAAGCATCTCCATCTTTTCTGTCATTATCCGTGTTTAAAACGTCGATCTGTTTTTTATGAATAAAATCAATTTGTCTGACACCTACTGTTTGCTCTCCATAAGCTGCAAGCTCAGGGGCATCGGCTCGAATGATATCAATTCTATTTTCTGCTCTTACGGCAGAAAATGGGATACAAGAAGCAACCAACAACGTTAAGGTACATCGGGTCATTAGTTTATTTATCATTACAACTTTCCTTATTATCTTTATTGTTTTTAACATTTAAAAAGCTCACCTAAAAGCGATTATTGTATCTTTAAGCAATGTTTAGGTAATCGATTAACCAATGAAGTATAAACAGGTCAATCCATCATTCTCAAGTACTAAAACTTACTTATACTGACAAAACCTTTTCCTCGCTTGTTGCTCCCACCAAACGAAGATAAAATCTTAACTCTTCAATACCTCCTAGTAAGGAAACTGCATGCCACCAAGCCAGCGCCGAAAACAAAAGCACACCACCAACAGCAAGGTGTCTTTAGCTATGGTGGCGGCTAATGCCAAGGTATCGACAGCAACAGCTTCTCGTATCATCAATGGAATTACGAACAAGGCGTCAGAGCAAACTATTCTGCAAGTCAAAAAAGCGGTTGAGGAACTCGGCTACAGACCAGCAAGTATTGGCAGAGCATTAAGATGCCAGGAAAGTCGTATGGTTGGTGTATTAGCCGCTAGTTTGGCCAACCCTACGATGTCGGCAATTGCTTCATCAATAGAGTGGGCGTTAAGGGACGAAGGCTATATTATGTCCTTGTGTGATACTCATGAAGAGGCAAAGATACAAGACGAATACTTACGCGAGATGCAGTCTCAACTGGCTCGTGCAGTTGTCATCATTGGCGCGGTGCAAAGTGAGCTTTTAACTGATTACCGTAACAGTGATACGACATTGCTCTTTATTAATCGCCCCGCTCCAGACCAAAAGAATAGCTACTATGTTGGCATCAATAATTACCAAGCCGGTGTTGATGTCGCAAATTTACTTCTACAGCATGGAAAGAAAAACATTGGGATCATTCATGCATCACTGAGTTTTACTGCCGCGGCGGAACGACGCAGAGGTCTGCTAGATAGGTTGTCAGAAGCAGGCATTTATCCCTATGATGTCCCTCATGCTCACATAGAAGGGCTTAATCATCTTGAGGTCGGGTATAAAAGTATGCAAACCTTTTTAGACATGCCCAAAAGACCGAATGTCATTGTCTGTCTAAGTGATATGCTAGCCTATGGAGCATATCGTCTCACTCAGGAAGCGGGGTTAGATCCTCTGGAAGACATCACTTTTTTTGGCTTTGATGACAACCCGCTGAACCCTTGGATTGCTAGTTGGCTAAACTCGGTTGGCGTTCCTGCAAGCTTATATGGACCTGCCACAATGGCCACCTTGAAAGCCATTTGGAACCATTCACCACCAACCGAGCCGGTTTATCTTCCTCATCAATTTCGTTTGAATAAAGAGTTTTCTCTTCTACCACCGAAGAAATAAGCTGTTTAATGGCTAACATGATGCTTCTATACCCTCAGGTAAGCAGCAAATTTTGCTTTTACATTAGAGCAAGCCGTTTAACTTAACGTATTGCAGCAACATGATGGTTTTTCCATCTTTAATCTCACCAGAATCGACCATAGAGCAGGCTAGCTGAAAGTCTAATTCAAGCACTTCTATATTTTCTTGTTCATGCTCAAGGCCACCACCATCAGATATCTTCATGTTGTCTGAATATTCAGCCACAAAAAAGTACAGCATTTCCGTGACAGAACCTGGCGACATATAAGCTTCAAAGACTTTTGTGACGTGTTCAACTTTAAAGCCTGTTTCCTCTTCCGTTTCTCGTTTTATGCAATCTTCGGGATTATCTTGATCTAATAGACCTGCACAAGACTCAATCAGCATCCCATCATGATTACCATTTACGTAAGTGGGCATTCTGAATTGTCGAGTCAACACTACGGTCTTTTTTTCAATGTTATAGAGCAGAATCGTTGCGCCATTACCTCTATCGTACGCCTCACGCTCTTGATATTGCCACTGACCATTCTGGCCTTTCAACTCAAAAGAAAATTTATTCAAGGTATACCAGTTATCAGATAATAGCGTTTTTTCTATGTTACGAATATCCGTCGTACTCATGCTTGCTTCCTTATAAAGTTTATAGCTATTAACAAAAATGATTAAAATCAAAATATAGCAGCACTGGAGCTCCCTGATCTATTCATCCTAATAAAGGGCTTTAAGAAAACGTAGAATGACATCGGTTTACACCTGTCACAAATATCATGTAACACCTAATCGACATAAAAATGCCATTTATCCTCAATCAGCCCTATCGAAAAAAGCCTACAAGTATTAAAATCAGCGCAAATTCCCCTACCCTTAGTTAAGGATCTCTCATGACTTTGTCGACCGGTCAGGCTACTAATGTCGTCGTTGTTAGTAACTCTTCCGATAATCCGTTTGCTATTGATGTCGCTTATGCAATGGGTCAACACGAAGACATCGCTGATTTGATCAGTATGAAACAGTTCATGAACTCCGAATTCTGCCCACGTTTTATTTCTGACGAAGCAGATTTCGATAACATTGGCCGCAAACTCAAGGGTAAGGCTGTCATCATAGTTAGTACTGGCAGTCATGTAAAAAGTCGCCAAGAACTAGCGATGTCTAACCTGATTATCGCTCGTGCTGCAAAAGAAAATGGTGCCGACCGCGTTATTTTGGTTGAGCCAGACTTATTCTACAGCGCACAAGATCGTGGCCCTCATCAGAGCTTAGGCGAAACCAGTTTTGAACGTGATATCCAAGACGTTAAAAAATTCGATGGTCAGCCTTTCACTGCTAAGCTTTATGCTCAGCTATTAAAGCTGTCTGGTGTGGATACTGTGATGACGATTCACAACCATTCCGATTCTGTGCAAAAGATGTTTACTGAAGTGTTTGAAGGCGACTTCCATAACTTAATCCCTTATGAGATTTACGCCCATTACTTGTTGAATTCAAACATCCTGAACTACGGCGAAGACGGCGAAGGGCTTGTTCTTTGCGCACCAGACAAAGGCGCACGCGATTTCGTTAAAGAAATGTTCAAAACTCTAGGTCTCAGCAAAGCTAAATTCATCATGCTTGATAAAGACCGTACCGCTGAACGCAAAGTAGAAATCACTCTGCATAAAGAAAGCGAACACACTTTTGACGGCTTAGACGGCGCAAGCATTGTGTTGTTCGATGACATGGTTCGTACCGGTTCTACCGTAGTGAAATCTTGCCAATTCTTACAACAAATCAATCCTGAACGTATGGTGTTTGCAGTATCGCATTTTTATGCCAGCGATGAAGGTCGTGAGCGTATGGCGCATCCAGCGATTGGCGAGATTTTAACACTAAATACCTTACCAACGATTTTGAATCGTGATGAACAAGGTCGTTTACGTAAGAAAATGGTCGTATTAAAAGTGGAAAAATGGCTTGCTCAAGAGCTTTGCAACATTCTGGATTTGCCACAAACTCACGAGCCAAACCCTTACAAAATCGATATGTCGTCTAAAAACCCACGTTTTAAACGCAAAATTTGGTTCAGTGAAGAACTGTCTGAATTGAAGGGCTAGAATTAAACACTGTTCAAGTAAGTATTCAAGAATACAAAAATGCCGCGATCACGCGGCATTTTTATTTCTTTTGCTCAATTTTATTGATTAAGCACGAAAAGCTAATAAAAGAATGTCTTTGATTTTACGATCTATTTCTACTTGTGCCGATTCAAAATCCGCTCGCTCTACCTTGTATAAGAAAGGCTGAACACCACGTAATTTCTTGATCGCTTGTGGGTCTTCAGCTAACAAGACCGCAACATAAGAGAACGCGTCGTAATAAGGAAAAGCTTGCTCACGCAATGCGTTCAAGTACGAGTCAACCGACTCTTCTCCGAACACTTGCTTGATAGCAGTAATCGCACCAAAAACAGCGACTCCTTCACACAATGCTGGCGTTTTAGTGCCTTCAAAACCAACAGGATATTGACCACGTACCATTTCTTGAATTACATCCGCCAATAACATGACATCGTTACTGAATACTCGAGCTGGCATCTGAATCTTATAACGATATGGTTCATCAGCGTGCTCAAATACGGCACTTGGTTTAGCAATGTCATCACTGGCTTCAAAGCCATCAAATTTGGCTTCAACAACGGCTTCGCCAAAAAGAAACTCTACTGCAGGCAACCAAGCCGCACGCAACTTTTCTAATTTATTTACTTCTGTTGAGTAAGTGTCTGCCACAACCTCATCCTTATTTATTCTGAAAGAAACAGAGCATCAGACTCATAGCCAAAACACTCTTTTAGATAGGCGAAACCTTACCATAATGGAGAAGATCAAGCAGGCAAAATTCGACGATAAATACGTAGATTCAGTGAATAACAGTGGTATTTAGATCAATGAAACAGAAGAAAATAACTTACGGATCTTATCTTAGTTGGCTATCTTTACTGCCTGCACGATTATACAAAGCAGAGCGGCCTTTCTTCTCTTGCTCGAACTGGCATTGAATGCACAAACGCACTCCTTGAATGGCTTTGCGCCGAGGTTCAGGAATCAAAGCATCGCACTCTTCACAATGGGTCAGGCTCTCCCCTTTTGGCATGCTATTTTTTGCACGCTCCACTTCAGAGTCAACCGTTGCGTCTATTTGATCTTGCACCGCACCATCTTGCGCCCAACCACTAGCCATAAAGCGAGCCCTCTTCTTTATATTTGCCTTATCGATTACTCAACAATATTCCACCACCCATGGTGATAAACAAGCCGCCTGTTATTTTGGTGATTTTTGCTTCCATGTTTTTTAATGAAAAGCGTTTTCCTAGGCGAGCGATGCCAAAAGCATAGCCGATATGCACGCTAGTAACGATAGCGCAGATAGTAATAAACATGACCGAAAACTGTTGATACGCTGGCGATTCTAGGGTTAAAAACTGGGGTAAGAAGGCCGACAAAAATATCAATGTTTTAGGGTTACTTGCTGAGACTAAGAACGCCTCACCAAACAATGCACGTCCGGTTTTAGTCGACTTAGTGACAACTGTATTATCTATAGCATCAAAAGTAGATTTCTTTTTGGATCGTAGCGCTTTAATCCCAAGGTAAATCAAATAGCTTCCGCCTAATATTTTCATCACCAGAAACCAAACTGGCAATGTTTGTAAGAGTGCACCAACGCCCAAGGCAACCAAACAAACAATCAAAAATTGGCAGGTCAAATTACCAAAAATCGTAATAAAGGCAGATTTCCAACCAAATTGAATACTATTTTTAAGCACTAATAATACGTTCGGCCCTGGCGACAGTGTGGTCACCAAGTAAGCTAAGAAAAACAAAGTCCATAGATGGAAAGTCATAGTTTGCCCTTAAGTTTGTTGTTAAATAATACTCTTATTTGCTTCTACTTGGTTCTGCACAACGTTGCCTTTCCCGTAAATAGAGGTACAAAGGTAATCCGCAGGACACTCCAACACTTAACGTTCCAACTATTGCTATAAATCGCCACTTAACTTGGTTCTTTTGGCCATCATGAACAATAAAACCCAATAGTGTGATCGCTGCCACAATTACATCTAGCCATGCAAAAATACTGATAGGATTAGCCATTGCTTCAATGTAGAACTGTGGTAGATCTAAACCATTTTGCAGCAGCCAAGGAACAAAAGCCGCATAAGGAATAAGTGTCCCAATAATTGCTAAACCTAAATAAAACATTAGCATTGCTATACCTCCGTGTATCTCTTATTAATTTTTAATCGCTGGCAATGGGTGTTTAAACACAGATTTAAAATAATATAACAAAGAGAAGTCCCTTTTATCTCAACTTTTCTTATGTAAACAGAATATTTCGTTACCTATTGGCAACATCATTCAATTTACCCTAACTGTGGGTATGTTAGAATTCTCGCTTCCAGCCGCAAGAGCGGTGGTTTAGAGAAGACTATTTTGTAAGGTCTTTCATACTCATATACTTTTTTGGAGACAACACCATGCGTTCATCGCTTAAAATGGGATTAGCCGCACTTGTTGCCGCAATACCAGCTCTTGCATCTGCTCACCCAGGACACGAACACTCAACCAGTTTCATGACAGGCTTCATGCACCCTATGGGTGGCTTGGATCATTTATTGGCTATGCTAGCCATTGGCCTTTGGGCTGCTAGCCTTGGCGGTCGTGCTTTGTGGGCTGTGCCTGCGGCTTTTGTTGGTACTATGTTGGTTGGTGGCGGTTTAGCTGTTGCTGGCGTTCAAGTTCCTTTCATCGAGCAAGGTATTGTCTTGTCTGTGATTCTAATGGGGGCTTTGTTAGTTGGTGCTGCACGTTTCCCTGTTACCGTTTGTGCTGGTATTGCTGGCTTATTCGCTCTTTTTCACGGCGCTGCACACGGTTTAGAAATGCCATTAGATGCTAATGGCGCAGAATACGCACTGGGGTTTGCTGCAGCAACAGCACTATTGCATGTTGCTGGTATCGGTTTTGGTATGGCTGTTGCCCGCTTCCAAGCACCTATTGTGACTCGCGTAACAGGTAGTCTAATTGCTATCGCTGGATTATTTTTAGCGCTAGCATAAGCTTAGCGACCACTGCTTTGTCTACAAAAAAAACAGTGGTCGCTTCCTTCTACAGGAAATATTTTCCTACTAAGCCTCTCAACCAGTCATCACTCAAGCTCCAATGCTTTTACTCTAATACCGATTATTCAGGCTTACAAAAAAACTAAATACTAATAAAGAATTTATCTGTATTATTTTCGGTATATTTTTTATCAAGTGAAGGATCGTTAGTTGAAGAAAGCAGAGTTTAAGCAGCCTTCCGCCTTATTTTTTTCATTCGTTGCTTTCTTCATTATTGCTTTTTGTGGGGGCTATTGGACTCAGTCAACAAACAAATCCATAGTGAATCAGCAACAGTCTCTTTTAAGTGGCATATCTAGAACACAAGCATCCGTTCTAGAAAGACGACTTTCGTCTGCCTTCACCTCAGCACAAATTCTAGCTTATGAAGTAGAACAAAATGGCGGTAGCGGTGAGTGGTTTCCTAATTATGCAAACAAGCTAATCGAGTCAATCGGTGGTATTGAAAACCTTCAGCTTGCGCCCGATGGTGTTATTTCTGATATCTATCCTCTGAAAGGAAACGAAAACGCCATAGGGTTTAACGTCATATCAACACCTGGCTTTAAAGAAGAGGCTATGCTGTCTGTTAAAAATCATCAGATGTTTGTCATAGGTCCGGTCGCATTAGTTCAAGGTGGCGTTGCCGTCATCAGTCGAGCCCCTATTTTCTTGCATAAAGGAACACAAAGAGAGCTATTCTGGGGCTTTGCTTCAGCAGTTATTTATTTAGACAATTTATTAGAAGCAACACAATTAAAACAACTAGAAAGTGAGGGTTATCAGTATAGCCTGTCAAGAAAGCATGCTGCGACAAAGGAAATCATCGTTTTATCAGACTCAGTTACACCACTTTCTGATATTCAAGCTTCGACAAATCTAATTCTGCCAGTGGGCACTTGGACTCTGCGAATAAGCCGAGCATTAGACACACAGTTAAAACAGCGAAAGATAACTGGCTATGCCATCAGCTTTGCGGTGGCATTTTTACTCTCTCTTGCTTTATATGCCATCCTAATCCAGCCATTAAAACTCAGAAAATTAGTCAAAGAAAAAACCGCAGAACTTCAAGAGCTCGCCTATAAAGACCCGTTAACTGGCTTGCCAAATCGACGTTTTTTACAAGATAGCTTACCCAAGACCCTGCATAACAACCAGAGGCGTAAACGGATATCTGCTTTTATCTATTTCGATCTAGATAACTTTAAACGCATTAATGACACCATCGGACACGATGTTGGGGACCAAGTACTTGTTATTGTTGGAGACAGATTAAACAAACTAAAAGCCATGTCTGATCTTGTTGTACGCTTGGGTGGTGATGAATTTGGGATCCTACTGGGGGACATTGGCGATGAAAAACAAGCTAGTGAACAAGCGAATCGAATACTAGAGAGCATTCGAACTCCCATTAAAATGGATTCACGAGAGTATATTTTAAGCACGTCATTGGGTATCGCGATGATTCCAGAGCATGGTTATGATCTAGTCACCATCATGCAAAATGCCGACATGGCACTGTATCAAGCTAAGCTAAAGGGTAAAAATCAGTATGCTTTTTATACTGAAAAAATGAAGATCAGCACGCATAACTTAATTAAAGCGGAAGAAGATTTAACGCTTGCGTTACAAAGAAATGAATTTGAAATGTATTACCAGCCACAATTTAATATTCGCACCAATCGTGTCTTTGGTGCTGAAGCACTAATTCGCTGGAACCACCCAGAAAAAGGTGTAATTTTCCCTAATGACTTCATTCCTCTCGCGGAAAGCACAGGAAAAATTGTTGAATTGGGCTATTGGGTTCTGGAAAGTAGTATCGCTTACCTAGCAAAGCGAAAACAGGAAGGTAGACCTGATATTCTATTACATATCAATCTTGCGTCAGAACAATTATCAGATCCTCACTTTGTAGCTTTAGTCCAAGAGCTGCTTGGAAAATATCAAGTGCCGGCTCATTTAATTGGTTTTGAAATCACTGAAACCTCTATTCTTGAAGACATACATCTCGCTAGATATTTGTTACAAACACTAAAAGACATGGGTATTTGTATCGCTATTGATGATTTTGGCACTGGGTATTCATCGCTATCTCAACTTAAAAACCTTCCTGTAGATTTGCTAAAAATTGATCGTAGTTTTGTGATGGATTTAGAGAATGATCCAGATGATCGCAAAATCGTCGAAGCGATCATTGCCATGGCTCATAAACTCAATATCAAAGTATTAGCGGAAGGTGTAGAAACTAGAGAACAATGGAAAATGCTGGCGGCGTTCCAATGTGATTTTGGCCAAGGCTATTATGTTAGCAAGGCGGTAACAGCCGATGAGTTTAACAAAGGCTCTCCGATTGTTCATAAGGATTAGCATGTTTTCTTGCTAATGCTCGCAAAATCCCCAAACTTTAAACGACCACAAAAAAGCCCCAATTATCATCATAGATACTTGGGGCTTTAAATAACCATACAGCTTAATTAAGAAGCTAAGCAGATCGCTCGACCATGGTTATGAACCTCAACCAATTCTTTATGAAGGCTGCAGATTGCTTTTTCGTAATCTTCTTCATCAACAACAAACTGCATATCTACCTGGCGCATAGATTGGTGCATAGCCAATACGTTGACGTTTTGCTCTGCAATAGCTTTTACCGCCTTCGCTAGCATACCTGTGGTTTTCATATCGCTACCAATGGCAGAAACAATTGCTACTTTACGTTGTGTAATTTCAGCATCCGCAAAGCGCTCATGCAATACTCTCATGACACGCTTCAAGGTTTTCAGGTTGATCGCCAAATAGTGTGTAATGGTGTTCGCATTAATATCTTTAGCGATAATATGAGCGTGAAATTGTCTTAATACTTTAAGAATATCCACATCAAATTTATCAATATCACCGGCCATGTCTTGATCGAATAGTTCTACGGCAAATACACCACGACAACCCGCAATGATCTCAACACATGGCGCATCACTTACGTAATCACCGGTGATAAGCGTACCTGTATGTTCTGGCTCAAAAGTATTTTTCACACGCAATGAGATACCACTTTGACGCAAACCTTTTGCTGCTTTGGGATGGATAGCTTCCATACCAAGATTAGCAAGCTGATCGGCTACATCGTAGTTGGTTCGACCAATTGGCACGGCCTTGCTTTCACCAACTAAACGAGGATCAGCACTGCTTAGGTGGAACTCTTTATGAATCACAGCTTCATGAGCTTCAGTCAAAACCGCAATTCGGCTGAACGTCATTTCACTATAGCCACGATCAAAAGTAGACATTAGACCTGTTTCGCTGTGAGCATAACCTGTAGCGATCGGAAGTTCTTTGCTCAAATCAACGTCTTTAAATGCATCTAAGATACGCTCATCAAGCGACATGTGGCTTGGGCTATTCCAACCAGTCAAGTCAACGAACACAGCATTCACGCCATCGCGTTGTAACAAGTGTGCTGTATTCCAAGCACTGTGCGCTTCACCAAGACTAGCAAGCATTTCTCGTACAGTAGCAAGATGCTCGCTAATCGAAAAATGACCGTGCTGACAAAGGCGATGTAGGTCTTCAAGACACTCTTGTGCTTCTTGCAAACGGCTATTTAAAAATGCGTCTGCTTTATGGCGCAATTCACCCGCTTCGAACAAGCTATGGTTAATTTCTAACATAGCCGTGCGAACATCTTGTAATGCTGGGAACCAGTTGTTTTGCTTACGCTCTTGAGCGAATAAAGCAAATACACCAGCATCACCCGTTTTCTTGTGCTCTAACAGCTTATCGGTCATACCAGCATAAGCAGAAACAACAAAAACACGTTGGTACATGTTGTTCACTAAAGTGGGTTTGAAAATTATATTATCTCTAACTGAACGGTAGTCACTCATAGACGTACCGCCAATTTTTTCAACTGTATGTTGTCCCATCATTTTTCCAATATGTTAAGGGGCTAAAAGCCAACTTATGCCGAAATCCAAAACTGCCGCTATATTGTCATAAGGTTGCGGAAAATTTAAGCATTAATCGCTTTTTTTAAGCGCTTTAATCGACTTCCTAGCCGCGATGTATTCAGGCCTTGGAGTCGTGTTACCAAATGGCGAAGCTACACGATTCGACAAAGCGTTGTAGACAAAAAATAAATTCGAACGAGGCGATGATGTAATATTACCGTTTGAACCATGCAACACATTGCAATCAAACAAAATAATTCTGCCTGGTTGACCAACTGCAGCTTCAATGCCATTTTTTTCAATTAATGACCGTAAGGAAGCATCATCTGGAACGCCTACCTCTTGCGTTTTAAGAGAAGAAAGATAGTTGTTTTCCGGTGTTTCTCCGACACAGGATATATAAGTAAGATGTGAGCCGGGAATCAACAGTAAGGGGCCGTTGTGGTAATCGTTAGGGGTCAATGTAATTGACATACTCAAGGCTCTCATACGTGGCATACCATCTTCCACATGCCATGTTTCAAAATCTGAATGCCAATAAAACTCCTTACCGCGAAAACCCGGCTTGTAGTTCAATCGCGTCTGATGAAGATAAACTTCATCACCTAAAAGATACTCTGCGATTCGAACTAATCTTGGATCTTCAGCCACACCTTGAATAAAAGCATCTAGTTTATGTACATCAAATACTGAGCGAATATCTCCACTACTGGATTCTGTAACGCTTTCTTCGCGTTGCTTGATCTCGCCATCATCACGTAAATACTGCATATGTTTCTGCATATTAATGACTTCTTCGTCACTAAAAATATCATCCAAAAACAAAAAACCTTTCTTTTCGTATTGATCTAAAAGCGCCTCTTCAAGAGGCGCTTTTTGTCGATAATTAGAGTAGATAATAGGATCTTGGCGCTTGATATGCATAGGTTCTGAATAGATTCTGGATGGATATTGATCTTGCTTAATCTCATCAGAACTCAGTGAATCTACACTATTTTTATCAGAAAATTTTGAACTGAAAAGCTTCTGCTTAGCAACTTTCTGATTAGTAAAGTCATCATATAAATATTCAGATGCTAGAACCGATGACATAATCGCGACTCCTTATTATCTCCTTACCGTTAACGACATGATCTGATAAATAGCTTTCTAGGCTTACTCTAGAATTTCGTAAGCACCTTCTGAGTTGTGTACTTCTTTACCCGTAATTGGCGGATTAAAGACACAAGCCAGTTTCAATTCTTTAAAAGCTCGCAAGGTATGTGCATCATGTTTATCAAGCACATATACAACACCCGGTTTAATATGGTGTTTTTGACCTGTTTCACGGCTTTCTACTTCGCCTTCACCAGAAATGCAGTACACAGATTCAAGGTGATTTTGATAATGCATATCAAAATCTTTGCCTTCATAAATAGTGGTTATGTGGAAAGAAAACCCCATATTGTCTTCTTTTAACAAAAGACGTGTGCTTTCCCAATTACCATCTGGGGACACAACACGGCGTTCGGTTTTTTCACATTCTGCTAAATCACGTGCAAACATTCTTTTCTCCTTATGATCCGAAGATCGCTTAAATGCCGATAAAGAGTTACCGGAAGAAACTTGAGGTTTTTGACTTACTATTTGCTTCACTCAAGCATGTGACAAAAGCCACCCTCAAAATAAGAAGGCGGCTTTTATAGAAGAGGAACTAGACAGCGATGTCGTAGTTCTCATCAAAGTAGCTTTTTGCTTCTGGCATATCATCTTCTTTGGCGCATACGTCACGAATGGCACGTTCTAGAATATCAATACCTTGTTTTAGATCTTCGTCACTAATAATAAGAGGACAAAGGAATTTCACTACTTGATCATCTGCACCAGAGGTTTCGATCATCAAACCATTTTGGAAACATTTTTTGGTAATCTTGCCAGCTAATTCACCGCTTACACAGTTGATGCCACGCATCATGCCTCGACCTTGAAGTGTGAAGTTACCTTCACCAAATTCATTGACGATGGCTTGTGTACGCTCATGAATATACTCACCTTTACGTTTAATCTCTTTTTCAAACGCATCATCTTTCCAGTAAGTTTCAATAGCTACTTTTGCAGTAACGAATGCAAGGTTATTACCACGGAAAGTACCGTTATGCTCGCCTGGTTTCCACTCATCCAATTCAGGACGCATTAGAACGACAGCAAATGGCAAACCGTAACCGCTCAATGATTTTGACATGGTAACAATGTCAGGTTTAATACCAGCGTCTTCAAAGCTGAAGAAAGTACCAGTACGACCACAACCTGCTTGAATATCATCGACGATCAATAGAACACCGTGTTTTTTGCAAACTGCCTCTAAGTTCTGTAACCAACCAAAGCTTGCAGCATTAATACCACCCTCACCTTGAACCGTTTCAACAATTACAGCTGCAGGTGTATCAACACCACTACTAGAGTCTGACAATACTTTGTCTAGGTATTCAGTTGTTTCAATGCCTTCACCCAAATAGCCATCAAACGGTACGGTAGAAACACCAGCACCAAGGCTAGTACCCGCTGCGCCACGATGATGTGAGTTACCCGTTACCGATAATGCACCCAAGCTACAACCATGGAAACCATTAGTAAAACTAATAATATTTTCACGACCAGTTACGTTACGAGCTAGCTTAAGCGCTGCTTCAACCGCATTCGTACCAGTAGGTCCAGTAAACTGCACCATGTACTCTAGATCACGAGGTTCAAGAATATGCTTTTTGAATACTTCAAGAAATTCGCCCTTGGCTTTGGTGTGCATATCTAGACCATGTGTAATGCCGTCGTCTAGTATGTATTCCACTAATTTTTCTTTAAAGATAGGGTTATTGTGACCATAGTTCAATGTACCTGCACCCGCCAAGAAATCTAGATATTTGTTACCTTCTTGATCGAATAAATACGCGCCTTGTGCACGGTGAAAAACACGTGGAAAAGAGCGTGCGTAAGATTGTACTTCTGATTCGATTTCGTCAAAAATTTTCATATTGTTATCATCCTTTAAGTTCATAGATAGTAATTTCAGTACGAGGATAGAAAGCAAAAACTGAGTGTGAAAATATGATTTTCTGACTCATCGCATTCCTAACTCGCTGCATATAAATTCGTTGAGCTTGTGAATTCATATGGCTTTTTGATTTATAGGCTTCTTAATTTATGGGCTTTTTTATTTACGGGAAATGGACCAATCCTGACTAGGTACTCGGTATCATGCTGTCCTTTGAAGTGATCCTGCTTATCAAACATCACAGATTCTTCTAAAGGAGCCTCTAGCTGGTCAGCAAGACGACGAAACAAAGCCCAAGAACCTTCATTTGATGCCGTAATGCTTGTTTCTATGTAACGCACACCTGAACAGCTGGATCGTTCAAGCAATGATGAAACCATTTTTTTCGCCAAGCCTTGGCCGCGAGCTTTTTCACTAACAGCAACTTGCCAAACAAACAGTGTATCTATTTGGTTAGGAATAATATAACCAGAGACAAACCCCAACATTTCACCGCCTTCAAGGCTAGCCGCGACCGACGTTTCTCTAAAATGGCTAGCTTGCAGCAAATTACAATATACCGAATTGGTGTCTAATGGCGGACAAGATGCCACCAACTGATTTACTGCCATTCCATCTATCGCACTAGGTTTAGTAAACACAATTTTTTCTGAATTCATAATCACATCCATTAGAAAACAAAGCATTATTAACCAGCTAATTTTACAAATCATGTAACTATAAATAACTATAATGACTGATTTATATGAAGTTAATGTTACTTAACTGATTTTTAAAATCAAATTGATTTGATGTCTAATCATTCTACCTGAAAGTAATATCAAGTCCAGACTTTTATTTAGAGGACTAACCATTACAACCATAACATTTCCCTTAAAGCTAGACAGGCTATAGGATGAAAAGCACACACTAAATAGCGAAAAACATCATAAAAGAACATTTTTAGTTGCATATCCGCATCGAAATTCGGAAAATCCCGCCCCTATTCGGAGTTTTGCTTATCAGCATTCATTCATGCTGGTGAAGTGGGAAGCATTGGTATGGGTAAAAAAACCAGCTCCGATCGCTGTTTATATATTTTGCTTTCAATTATTTAGAGATAACTATGACAAATAAAACATCTATCCAAGGCTCGTGGGCGAGTCGATGGATATTCATTTTAGCGGCAACAGGTTCCGCTGTAGGCTTAGGCAACATCTGGAAATTCCCTTACATCACTGGAGAAAACGGTGGTGGGGCATTTGTTCTTGTTTATTTGGTTTGCATCTTGCTGGTCGGCATTCCAATCATGATGGCTGAAGTGTTTATTGGTCGTCGTGCGCGCAAAAACCCTATAGACGCTTTAAGTGACGTCGCTGAAGAATCTGGAAGCTCCAAATCTTGGGGGTTAATCGGTTTAATGGGAATGCTGTCTGGCGTTCTTATCTTTTCATTTTATTCTGTTGTTGGTGGCTGGGTACTTTATTACATTAAAGTCATGCTAACAGGTGAAATGAATGGCATTTCCTCTGATGATGCTGGTGCAGCCTTCGGCGCGCTCCTTGCTGACCCTGCAACACTTTTAGCTTGGCATACACTGTTCAGCATTATGACGGTAGTTGTGGTTGCTGCGGGCATCAATAAAGGCATTGAAACTGCGACTCGCATTATGATGCCAGCCTTGTTTGTACTGCTAATTATCCTACTTGGCTATGCGATGACCACTGGCGGTTTTGCGCAAGGTTGGAATTTCATGTTCGAGTTTGACTTCAGCAAGTTAACCTGGAACGCAGCTTTGATTGCATTAGGCCATTCGTTCTTCACCCTATCTTTGGGTATGGGCACCATCATGGCTTATGGCTCTTACATGACCAAAGATGCGTCCATCGGTAAGACTGTATTGGCTATCGGTGCACTGGATACGCTGGTCGCTTTGGTTGCTGGCTTAGCCATCTTCCCAATTATCTTCTCTAACGGTATGGATCCTGCGGCAGGTCCGGGCTTGATGTTTATTTCTTTGCCAGTTGCCTTTGGTCAAATGCCTTTCGGTCAGTTGTTTGGTGTTTTATTCTTTGTCTTAGTCGGCGTAGCTGCATGGACCTCTGCGATTTCCTTGCTAGAACCTACGGTTGCCTTCTTGGTTGAGCGCTTCAAAATGAAGCGTATCACAGCGTCTATTGGCTTAGGCATCGTGGTGTGGGGATTAGGCATTGCATGTCTAGGTTCATTCAGCTTTATGTCTGATGTAACCCTCTTCGGCAAAAATACTTTCGATTTCTTAGACTACATTACAGCAAACATCATGCTGCCATTAGGCGGAATTTTGATTGCACTGTTTGCAGGATGGATCGTTAAGAACAAGTTTGCAAAAGACGAACTAAACTTGTCAGACACTGTATTTAAACTATGGAATTTTTCGATGAAGTTCACCGCGCCAATCGCGGTTGCTGTTGTGCTGTACTTCTTGATAAATCCTATGAAATAACACTTAAATAATTTAAGTGTTATTAATCTAGCTTTAATACAGATACCGAACCCCACTAGCGTACTGTGCCGGTGGGGTTTCTTTTTATAGAGACTGAAAACCTGTAGAGACTGAAAATCACATCGATCTTAACGCGTAATTTTCCCCTGCTGCTTGAATTGTCTTACTCAATTCAGACGCAACGTCAGCTTGTTGAACTTTATTCCAAACAATCTCATGAAAATAAAATGCTACGGTATTAATCGAAGGCTCTACGATTGCCACTAAACCACCTACTAACAAACTCCCCGTAATGAGATACGCAACAGAGAATGCTATTGAAAAGTGCATAATTGCAAAAGTCATTGTTTTAGCCATGTTGAATCCCCTTCTTTCTTTAGTTTGATTAAAAGAAGAGTAAGTCAGACCAATCTATAAGAAAAATATATTATAGATATACATCTAATAGTTTTCTACTTTGAAATCTTCTCCATGAAATCGATCACACCTTCCAACGCCTCAGAGTAGACTTTAACCTTTCCAAGATCCGTTACATCAGAGTTATGAGCAGCCAACCAAAAACTCGCACCAATCACTGCAACTGGCAGCTGCCATTGCTGCATTTGATTAATCAACTCCTCCGCTTTATTGACCAATTCATTTTCACAAAAAACCAATACAGATTGGGCCTGAACACCTTCAACCAAGCTAGACCAATCGTTACTATGCTGTGTATTTGGAACGACACAACAAGACAAACCTTTGTCTAATAAAATAGCTGCTGCCATGAAGCACCAAAGGCTGCGCTGGGAAACTAATCCGGTAATCAACACCTTAGGCGCATTCTTCTGCTGCGTTTTAAAATTACTTACACGAGCGATTAAACACGACAGCACCACTGACTCACAAAATGCCAAGGCAGCACCTTTCCCCAACTGTTCGAAGCTTGGTAACAACCAATCTCGTATAGCGATTTCAGCAGGATATTGAGAAAAAATTTGCTGGTACATCTGCTCAATTTTATCTTCTTGAAAAGCCCTTGCCACTTTTACCAAGGACTCTTGCCATTCCAACCATTCGTTTGACGGAACAACGCCATCGAACGTCGCGCCTTTCTCCAGCAAAGCTCGCACCTTACTGACAGCCACACCCTGTTGAATCCAGCGTAATATAGCTTCTACGCGCTGCACATCGCCTTGATCATATAATCGATGACCCTTGTCAGTGCGCTTTGGCTTTAACAAGCCGTAACGTCGCTCCCAAGCTCTCAATGTGACGGAGTTCACCCCAGTTCTTAAGGATAACTCGCGAATGGGAAAATATTCAGAGCCGTCCAATAGCGCTAATTCATCTAAAGGCTCTTGGTTTTTTGCTTCCGCATTTTGATTTGACTGACTCATACATTTTTCCAATAAATCATCATTCATCTAAGGCAATAAACCCATTGTGACCTAAACTTCTATAACAACAAAAAACCAAACCATCAAAAAAAAACTATACAAATATTTTTTTGTACAAGTAGTTGCTTTTCTTATACGATTTTCTATATTGTATAAGAAAAGCAACATAAACACTGGGAAAAATAAGATGAACACATTAACTACCGGTCAAATTCACACTCCAACCTTTGACATCGCCATTGTTGGCGCAGGTCTGGCTGGCTGCTTGTGTGCGCATTTGCTCTCCCAGTCAGGCCAATCCGTTTGCGTAATAGACAAAAGCCGCGGCAGTGGTGGTCGAGCTAGCAGCAAAAAACTAGAAGGCGACATCAGTTGTGATCTCGGTACGCCTTATGTTGTTGCTAAGCACCCAGACATACTTAATCTGTTCAAACAACTTACCAAAGAACATGTGGCAGCCCCATGGAAACAGCTTAGTAAAGCGGGCTCACAAGCCTTTGTTGGTGTACCAAAAATGAGCGCCATCACTCGTCACTGGGTTCAAAATGCCAGCTTCATTACTAACACTCGTATTCACCATTTGGATCAGATAACACAACAAGGCGATGATCAGCCAAACTGGTTATTAAGAGATGATAAATATCAGCCTGTCGTGATTGCAAAAAAAATAATCATCGCAGCGCCAGCGCCACAAGCAGCTTCAATACTGTCTTCACACGAGAAACTAGCCGTGCTGCTACTGAGAGCAAATCAGGCTAGCGCGTCTTATCAATCACAGTGGGCTATGTGGTTAGAAACAGAATCTTGCGATTTAAATGCACTGATTGAACCTAAAAACTCCCCAATCAAACGCATGATAAAAGACAACTACAAGCCAATGCGCCACAGTGAAAAAGTCGACCGCTGGGTCATCCATACGGATTCTAACTGGACGAAGCAACACCTAGATTCAGATAAAGAATGGATCACTCAAACTTTGCTGCAAGCTTTTGCCGAAATAACCGAACACAGGATTTTAAAACATAGCGAGCCGCATCGTTGGTTTTTCAGCCGATTTGCCGAAAATAAAGGTAATAATCCCTTTGCTTGGTCGCCTGAGCACAATGTAGGACTAATCGGTGACTGGTTATGCCAAGGCGATGCAGAAGGCGCATTACTCAGCGCAATGTCTCTCATTAATCATATTAAAGATTCAAAATAGAACAATGACGTTGTCCATTGGAGGACTTATCTATGCCGCATTCTCAACCATCACCAGATCAGCTAACACATAAGATTCCTGTCGGAATTAGTGCCTGTTTATTAGGTGAAAACGTACGCTACAACGGTGGACACAGTCATTCCGATTATTGCGACAAAGTACTAAGCCATTATTTTGATTATCAAAAATTCTGCCCTGAAGTTGCTGCTGGATTTGGTACGCCTCGCCCAACACTTCGCTTAGAAGGCAATCCAGACGAACCAAGAATGGTCTTCAGCAAAAACTCTGAAGAAGATGTTTCTGACGTATTCATGGCTGCGTCTAACAAGTATCTGGAAAATCTATCGCATTTGGATGGCTACATCTTGATGAAAAAATCCCCAAGCTGCGGTATGGAACGTATCAAGGTTTATCAAGAAAATGGTCATCCTCACATGCAAAGAAGTGCAGGTCTTTTTACCAAAGCACTGCAACAGCGCTATCCATTATTGCCAGTGGAAGAAGATGGTCGTTTGAATGACCCAGCGTTAAGAGAGAATTTTTTATTACGCGTTTTTACCCATCACGATTTTCGTCACAGTATGGGCGAAGACGCTCGGATGAAAGACCTTATTGCTTTCCATAGCCGCTATAAATATATGGTCATGGCGCATTCTCAACCGATTTATCGCAAACTAGGACGTATGCTTTCAGGTAATGATCCAAGACCTTTTAACGAATTAAAAACAGCGTACTTTGAAACCTTGATGACAACACTCTCAAAACCAGCAGAGCGTAAAAATCATTGCAATGTACTCATGCATCTTGTGGGTTATTTAAAGCACGCTGTGGATGTGTCCGTTCGAAAAGATATTTTGGATGTGGTTGAGCAGTACCGCCGTGGCGAAGTTAATCTTGCCACACCTGTCACCTTGCTCCATCACTATCTAAAACATTACGGCAGTGAATACATCAACGAGCAAAGCTATTTCATCCCATATCCATCGCCTCTTGGCATCCGTAATACGGTTTAAGGTAACGCAGTAGAATGAAGATTACACATCTGGTTTGGTTAAGAAACGACCTTCGCTGTCTAGATAATCCAGCTCTTTATTTTGCTTCTTTAGAAGCGAATTCAGCTAAAGAAAGCATTGCCGTTATTATTACTCCCACACCTGCACAGTGGGTACAACATAACGAATCAGGCGCTAAAACAGGGCTTCGTGCTGGACTAATCAAAAACTTAGCAAAGACGCTGGCAACGCTTGGCATTCCACTGCATATCCTTGAGGCTAAAACCTTTGATCAGCTTCCGGATATAATCACAGAATATTGTCTAAGTAATAATATCAAACACCTTTGGTTTAACCGCGATCTGCCTATTCACGAGCAACAGCGCGATAAAGCAGTATGCGAGCAATTGCAACAACACCAAATTAGTGCTCATGTTCAGGCGACAGATATTATTGTTCCCCAAGATGTACTTAGCCAGCAAGGCACACCATTCAAGGTCTTCACGCCCTTCTTTAATCGATGGGTAGGCATGCTCGCTCAGCAAGATATAACGCCCCTACCAGCGCCTGAGCCACAGGCTAAAGCGTTGCCAGAACCCAATTTGGATCTGACATGGGAGAAACCATTTCGAGACGATTTATGGCCTGCCGATCACGATACAGCCAAACAAAAACTTTGGCAGTTCTGTCACCACAAAGAACACCATTACCAAGAAGGCAGAGACTATCCGATTGAACCTGCTACCAGCACTTTATCACCTTATCTTGCACTTGGAGCTTTGGGCCCAAGACAATGCTTGGAAGCGATTTTCTACATATGTAATCAAGAGGAAAGACGTTGGCAAGACAGCATTTGGTTAAAGGAACTCGCATGGCGAGATTTCTACCGTCAACTGATGTCACACTTTCCTTTTCTTTGTAAAAGCCAGCCGTTTAAAGCGGAAACAACCGCGTTGATTTGGCGACAAAACGAAGAAGAGTTTCAGGCATGGTGCGAAGGTAGAACAGGTTTTCCTATTGTTGATGCCGCTATGCGTCAGCTTAACCAAACCGGTTGGATGCACAACCGCTTAAGAATGGTGGCTGCTAGCTTCTTTACCAAACTTATGTTTGCAGACTGGCGCAGAGGCGAAGCCTATTTTATGAGCAAATTGATCGATGGTGAATTCGCTGCAAACAATGGCGGCTGGCAATGGAGCGCATCAACAGGATGTGATGCTGCGCCCTACTTCCGTGTTTTCAATCCAACCAGACAATCGCAAACCTATGATAAGAACGGTGATTTCATTCGACGTTTTGTGCCTGAACTCGCCAAGCTAGATGCAAAGTCCATTCATGATCCAAAACCGGAACAAAGAAAACAATGCCATTACCCAAAGCCAATTATCGACTATAAACCTGCAAGACTAGCGGCTATCAAGGCATTTGATGAATTAAAAGGACGTTAGGCTAGGCGTGTTTTTCTAGTAACCATTTCAAGCATGTTGGCAAAACAGAAAAATACACCTATACTTTGAGCTGTAATATTTCTCAAACTAAGCTTTTACAGATCAAAACAAAATCATACAATCCGTAAAATTTTTTGGATTAATTAATTGCTATGCCTGATTCACCACAACACTTACACGATGTTCTTGTCCACTTACGACGCATTATCCGTGCTACAGATCTACAATCTAAGCGCGTTGTAAAGGCCTGTGGATTAACAATTCCTCAAATCATGGTGCTTCGCTCTATTGAAGAACTGGGCGATGTGACTGTACGAAAAATCTCTGACAGTGTGTCCCTCAGTCAAGCGACTGTGACGACCATACTTAACCGCCTAGAAGATAGGAAATACGTGGAGCGTGTTAGAGCTCAGAAAGACAAACGTATCGTTAATGCTCGCTTAACTTCCTCAGGCATGGAAATACTAAAAACCACGCCACCGCTTCTGCATGAAAAATTCATCGATGAATTTGATTCTCTAGAAGGCTGGGAACAGACTCAAGTACTCTCTTCTTTACAGCGCATCGCCATGATGATGGACGCAGAGAATCTAGATGCTGCACCTTTACTGGATATCAATTCACCTGATGCGTTAGTTTAAAAGTGAACTCAACTAATCAAAATGGCCGCTAATTAGCGGCCATTTTGATTTAATGCAATACCATCAAACCATTATTTTAAATTCAGCACATCCTGCATATCATACATACCAGCTGACTTACCTTCCAACCAACCTGCTGCACGCACTGCACCTTTAGCAAAAGTCATACGGCTACTTGCCTTGTGAACAATCTCAATACGCTCACCTTCAGTTGCAAACCACACACTGTGCTCTCCAACCACATCGCCAGCGCGAATGGTTTCAAAGCCAATTTCTTTTTGAGTACGGGCACCAGTCTGACCTTCTCGGCCATAAACTGCACAATCTTTTAAATTGCGCCCTAACGCTTCAGCAACCACTTCACCCATACGCAGTGCCGTACCAGAAGGAGAATCTACTTTGTGACGATGATGAGCTTCGACAATTTCCACATCATATTCATCGCCCAAAATCCTTGCAGCAGTAGCAAGCAGCTTAAGGGTTAAATTCACACCAACACTCATATTAGGAGCAAAAACAACCGAAGACTGCTGAGCAGCCTCGTTTAACTTCGCTTTTTCAGCGTCATTTAGACCAGTTGTTCCAACCACGATGGCTTTTTTGTGTTTAGCACAGAAAGCAGCATTTTCTAAAGTTAACGAGGGAGTTGTGAAATCAATCAAAACATCAAAATCATTTACACAATCAGCTAATGAAGCAACGGCTGCAACACCCAACTTACCAACACCAGCAATCTCACCTGCATCTGCACCAATCAAGCTACTACCAGGCTTTAAAATAGCCGCGCCTAAGGATACACCTTCGGCATCATGAATGGCGGTGATTAGATTTTTTCCCATGCGCCCTGATGCGCCAATGACTGCTACTCGCATTTATCTACTTCCTCAATTTTGTCTGCGCAAACCATAACAAAAATTCACTTGAATCTCAGCATTAAAAATCAATAAGACCTACTGCAAAGTATAAAAAAGGAGCCGAGGCTCCTTTTTTATACTAATAGGCAAGTTGATTAAAATATTTCGTTTGGTTTCAGCTCATCAACCATATTTCGATCAAATTCAATAACACCATCTGACGGTATCTCGTCTACCGTATTACGCATTTTCGGGCGAGATGTATCATTTTGCTTAACAATAATCTCTACACGTCGGTTAGTCGCACGATTCGCAGGCGTATCATTGGGCACCAGAGGACGTGTATCAGCATAACCAGTTACAGCAAATCGACCTTGATCAAGTTGCCCGGTAGAAAACAGCTCCTCAGCCACAGAAATAGCTCGCGCCGATGACAATTGCCAATTCGAACGGAATCGACTACTTGCTATAGGAATATTATCAGTGTGTCCTTCTACCGAAATAGTACCTTGAATTCCAACAAGTACATCACGAATCAAGTCAATAACCGGAATGAAATCATAATTTAATTCAGCAGAACCCGACTTAAATGACCCCTGATCCTTTATCCGAATAGTAATAGTCTGTTCTTGTGTTTCAATTTCCACCGTACCTTTTGAAATCTCTTCTCGCATCACAGAGGCTATCATTTGAGCATCGCCTTCTGTTTCTTGAATTTTCTTCTCTTTTTCAAGATCAGCTTTAGATTTATCGACAAAGGTTACTGGTGCAGGTGAACCTGAATTACTTTGCTCTTTTAGTTCTGCATCACCAGGCTTACAAATAACTTCAAGCGTATTTTCAGGTGTACTGTCTGCTTTTTGTTTAACTTCATTAATTGGTGTCGGTTCAGGACGACCAGGGCTAAACTCCTGTGCAATCACAGAGGTTCCCATAGGAATAGATTCCGCTTCAACTTCACGCTGTACACCAAATGCCACTTTCAATGATCCTGCAAGTTGCTTAAATTTCAAAACATCCATTTCAGCGAATGACAGCAAAAGTACAAAGAAACACATCAACAAAGACATGAGATCCGCAAAAGTTCCCATGTAAGCAGGTAAACCCTCTACACATTCGGGGCAATCTGACTCTTCTTCATCACTCATTATCGAATCCGTTTACAACTAAAATATTATTCACGCTCAATTCGCTTACCTTCTGCTATGTAAGTCTTCAGTGCGCCATCCAAAATACGAGGGTTCTGACCAGACTGGATAGCAAGCAAGGCATCCAAAATCAACTTCTGACAGGTTAATTCTTCATCAGCACGAATATTCAACTTCGCCTGTATAGGTAAACACACCATGTTGGCTAGCATGGCGCCATAAAGAGTGGTCAACAAGGCAACAGCCATTGCAGGGCCGATTGCTTTTGGGTCTGACATGTTTGCCAACATCTGCACCAATCCAACCAATGTTCCTATCATCCCCATCGCAGGACCCACATCACCAAAAGCTTTAAATACTTTCGCTCCAGCACTATGCCGGTAATAAGATTGGTTCATATCTTTAGATAGTTGACTTCTCACAACATTACCGTCGTGACCATCCACCAGCATTTGAATGCCTTTTGATAAAAATGGATGACTTACTTCTTTACCTTCTAACGAAAGCAAACCACCTTTACGCGCTTCATCAGCTAAACCGTAGATTTCATCGATCAATGTGTCTAACGGAATGCTTTTAAACATAAAGGCTTTTGCCGCAATTTTGCCTGCGCTAAGAAATTGACTTAAAGGATATTGCATCAAAACAACAAAGGTAGAACCAACTAATACAATCAGCGTTGACGCAGTGTCGATGAACATCCCTGCTGACCCACCGACAAAAATAGCGGCAATAATTACTATAAAAGATCCAACAAGTCCTATTAACGTTGCGATATCCACACACGTCTCCTAACAAAAAAGCTATAATACTACCGATACATTTTAATGATTCTATACGAAACAAAGCGGAAGAATGACATCTTCTTACATGATTTTTGTAATTTTCGTTAACACGTCCTCGAACAGTAGGTCATTTTCTGTTACAAAACGTAGGTTCAAACAAGAGTAATCATCATGTCTAGAAAAACCAATGTCCGTCATTTTGAAGAAAACCTCAGCGAATTAGATACGCTAGTCACTCAGCTTGAGTCTAATCAGCTTTCTCTTGAAGAGGCACTAAAAGCCTTTGAAAAAGGTGTTAAACTTAGTCAAGAATGTCAGTCTGTTCTCACCCAAGCTGAGCAAAAAGTTCAAATACTGTTGGAAAAACAAGATGGTGAGCACCTAGAAACTTTTGACCCGGAATTAAATTCGTGACTTTAGACGATTTTTCTCAATATGCTCGCCATAGAGTTGATGACTACCTTACACACAGTTTAGGCCAATACGAACCCGCTACTCATCTACAAAGTGCCATGGCATATAGCCTATTCAATGGTGGTAAACGCGTTCGCCCTATGTTGACCTATGCTGCCGCATCCTTATTTGGCGAAGCTAACAATCTTACTGACGCCAGTGCAGCGGCGATTGAATCAATCCATGCCTATTCCTTGATTCATGATGATTTACCTGCCATGGATGACGACGATCTACGTCGCGGCAAACCCACTTGCCACATACAGTTCGATGAAGCGACAGCCATACTTGCTGGTGATGCACTGCAGACTTTTGCCTTTGAATTATTGAGTGACTCGAAACATCAAAACACTAAAGTGCAACTACAATTGATTCAAGAACTTGTTCACGCTTCTGGTCGTCATGGCATGGTTGCAGGACAAATGATTGATTTGGCCAATGTTGGCAACAACATCAATATTGATGAACTTGAGCAAATGCACCAACATAAAACGGGCGCACTTATTCGAGCTAGTATTCGTATGGGAGCTATCAGTACTGGTGCAAAAAGCGAAGCAGATTTTGCTGCTCTAGATGCTTATGCCGTAGCAATTGGCCTAGCTTTTCAAGTTCAAGACGACATCATTGATATCACCAGTGATACAACAACGCTAGGCAAAACTCAGTTCTCGGATGAAGAGGCAAACAAACCAACTTATCCTAAGCTGCTTGGTTTAGCTGGTGCTCAAGCGCTAGCTCAAAGCCTACATAGCCAAGCCATTACAGCGATTTCGCCATTTGGTGACGCCGCTCAGCCTTTAGTTGAGCTTGCGAACTATATTATTGGTCGTAACCACTGATATACTTACCCGCTTTTTTTAGATTAATTAAATGTGACCAAACCTGTGCCGATGTTCGAAGAGATACCTACTGCGCGACCTGACACGCCGCTACTTGATGAAGTCAACTCACCAGCTGACTTACGCGCCTTTAAAAAAGAGCAATTGCCAGCTCTTGTCCGCGAATTACGAGAGTTCATGCTTTACAGTGTTGGACAAACTGGCGGTCATTTTGGCGCAGGTCTTGGTGTCGTAGAACTTACAGTTGCCCTGCATTATTTATACAACACACCAGAAGATCGCATTGTTTGGGATGTAGGTCATCAAGCCTACCCCCATAAAATTTTAACAGGTCGTCGTGAGGCTTTGCTCAACATTCGTCAAGAAAACGGTATATCCGGTTTCCCAAAACGCGATGAAAGTGAATACGATACTTTTGGTGTTGGTCATTCAAGTACGTCTATTGGTGCTGCGCTGGGTATGTCTCTTGCTGCACGACAACTAAAAACTGGCCGCAAAGCTGTTGCTATCATTGGCGACGGCGCTATGTCTGCTGGCATGTCATTCGAGGCACTTAATCACGCAGGTGATGTTAAAGCTGATATGTTGGTCATTTTAAATGACAACGAAATGTCCATATCAAAACCAGTTGGCGCGCTATCCAGTTATTTTGCTCGCATTTGGGCTAGCAAGACCTACGACAATATTAGAGAAGGTGGTAGAAAAGTCTTCTC
This sequence comes from Marinomonas sp. ef1, assembly GCF_002806845.1. NCBI lineage: Bacteria > Pseudomonadati > Pseudomonadota > Gammaproteobacteria > Oceanospirillales > Oceanospirillaceae > Marinomonas > Marinomonas sp. ef1. The sequence goes on from NZ_NHTT01000009.1 coordinate 111,432, forward strand.
AGGCTTACCTTCTGCATTAGAGCTCGCTCGTAAAGCCGAAGAACATATGAAAGGCATGGTATCGCCAGGAATGATGTTTGAAGAGTTAGGTTTTAACTATATAGGGCCAATTGATGGTCACGATATGGATCACTTATTAACCACTATATCTAACTTAAAAGATCGAAAAGGTCCTCAATTCCTTCATGTCATCACAAAAAAAGGTAAAGGCTTTGAGCCAGCTGAAGGTGATCCAATTGGCTATCACGCTATTAATAAAATCGAACCGGATCCAAAACCTAACGTAGAAAAAAGCAAACTGCCAAAATACTGCAATGTCTTTGGTAAATGGGTATGTGATGCGGCAGAACAAGACGATAAGCTTGTCGCCATTACTCCTGCAATGAAAGAAGGCTCAGATCTAATTGATTTTGCTGATCGCTTTCCAGAAAGATACTTTGACGTTGCTATCGCAGAACAACACGCAGTGACATTAGCTGCTGGCATGGCATGCGATGGAGTTAAACCCGTTGTTGCGATTTACTCGACCTTCCTACAGCGTGCTTACGATCAGCTTATTCACGATGTGGCTCTACAAAACCTTGATGTCTTGTTTGCCATTGATCGAGCAGGTTTAGTCGGCGAAGACGGTCCAACTCATGCTGGTGTTTACGATTTAAGCTATCTTCGTTGTATTCCAAACATGGTTGTTATGGCTCCGTCAGACGAAGACGAATGCCGTAAAATGCTACAAACAGGCTATGAATACAAAGGCCCAGCTGCAGTACGTTATCCTCGAGGAACAGGCCAAGGCGTCGACATTGAATCAACATTGAGCACACTTAAAATAGGTAAGTCTCGTACGCTACGAACAGGGCAATCTGGTATAGTTATCTGTGGTTTTGGTCGCCCTACTTACGATGCGCTACAAGCAGCGGATAAGTTAGACGCAACCTTGCTCGATATGCGCTTTGTTAAACCAATTGATGAGGAAGCGCTACTGGCTCATCGTGGGGCAAAACTTATCGTGACCGTTGAAGAAAACGCCATCATGGGCGGAGCTGGATCAGCAGTTAGTGAGTTCCTACTTGCGAATAACATAAACATTCCAACGCTTCACCTTGGTCTTCCAGATCAATATGAAGAACATGCTAGCCATGCTTCCATGCTAAAACGTGTTGGATTGGATGCCGAAGGAATTTTACGTAGCATTCAAAACAAACTATAAAATCATTCTCTATTGCATCCCATATAAAAACCACGTTCATCAAAACGATGAGTGTGGTTTTTTATCACCTCAAACAGCACTTAGCTTCTTTTAATACCGTATGAACTCGATTCGGTAGCTTCTTATTTCTATGCACACCAAGATACAGAGTTTCACTGACCTGTTTCTCTAACGGATTGATATAAATGCAATCGGGCTTATTAAACGCGGCAACGGCATGACGAGGTAAAACAGTAAACCCCAGCCCCATCGCCACAGGCTCAAGAATCAGACTAATCTGATTTGAAAAACCAGAACGCTTAAATGCTTGTCCCTCCTCAAATTCTGGATAATTCGCACCTAACAACAAACCTACATGATAAGCACCATCAGGGTGGTCAATAAACCCCAGCGTTTGCAGTTGTTGCCAAGTCGGCGACTGAATTGTATAAGGTGTCACCAAAAGCAATTCCTCTTCTCCTATCAATTGAATGTGAACATCATTCGTCATAGTAGAGCTGGTCATAAAACCAATATCTACTTTATGTTCGCAAATCAAACGCTCAACCTCTCGATTTGGCGCAAATCGATAATCTATTACCAGTTTAGGGTGCTGTTTCTGAAGTAATAACAACTGATGATAAAGTTTAAGTCCAACGCTTCCAGGTGATACAACTCGAACCAATCCTTCGAATGCAGGATCATCGCCAATATTTCGTTCAAGTTCAGCAAGACTGTTTAGCAACTCACGCCCTTCTCTGTATAAACGCTCACCGGCATCCGTCAAGCTAAAGTGCTTACCTTGACGGATTAGCAAAGGCTGCTCAAGCAATGATTCAAGCTTATGGATATGTTGGCTGACGCCTGATTGCGTCATATTTAATTGCTTAGCGGTTCGAGTGAAATGCATCACCTCAACCAGAGTACAAAAGCTACGTAACCAAAGTGGATTTATCATTACAAAAAATACTCATATCAATTATTAATGATAATTTTACTTAATAGATGATGATTTGTAATCTACAGAAAAATCACAACATAGGAAAAGATCATGAATAATGTTTATCCACGTAATTTTTCACACATTGGTATTTCTGTCCCAGACCTGAATAAAGCGGTGGAATTTTACACCCAAGTAATGGGCTGGTATTTGATTATGAAGCCGACAGATATCCTAGAAGACGACAGCCCAATTGGTGAAATGTGCACCGACGTTTTTGGCGGCGGCTGGGAAAAATTCCGTATTGCCCACCTCTCAACTGGTGACCGTATTGGCGTAGAGATTTTTGAATTTAAAGGACAAGAAAATCCAGAGAATAATTTCGAATATTGGAAAACCGGAATTTTTCACTTTTGTGTACAGGATCCAAACTTAGAAGAACTAGCGGAAAAAATTGTCGCCGCCGGTGGTAAAAAACGCATGAAAGAGCCACGTTACTATTACCCTGGAAGCAAGCCTTATCGCATGATTTACATGGAAGATCCATTTGGCAATATTTTAGAAATCTATAGCCACAGTTATGAGCTAATTTACAGCGAAGGTGCTTATTAAGTACAACTAAAACCCATAATACCTAAACTGAAGCAGTGCTTGCTCATTAAGGTCAGAGTTCACTCTGACCTTAATGAGCCGCCGTTATTTATAATTGCGACAAGACATCAATACTTTACGAGACAGTGTCATAGCGCTATGACTTGTGTGATAAGCCGCTTCATTAATAAATAATGGATACGCGGTATAATCCCCCTGCCAAGTAATCTTTTCTCCAGCAAACGTTTCCATTACCACCTGACCAGGCTCTATTGGCTGAAAGTCTTTCTGATCAACCAGACTAGATACCAAACCTTCTCTTTGTCCATTTTCGTTAACTGGCAAATGTAGATTTTCAGAATATTGAAATGCATCATATTCATCTGGTATTTCTAAAGCTGTGCCGCTATTACATAGCTCAACAAAGTCCAAAATATGCTTTGTCATTTCCTCCATTAAACCTAGGGTTTCTTGTTGAAGCACTGAATTTGGTTGGGGCCCTACTTCGACAGTTACACCTTGCTGAGCCACAGTAAGTAAGAAGTTCTGCTTTTCCTCCGGCACATTATCTTGAAAATAGATATTGGCGTGTGGCATCCGATGCTTTACATAACCACCTAACAAAACAGTGAAGGAATTTTTACGTTGTAACATCAAACAAGCTCCCATATTTGATGTTGTATTATGTAAATCAATCAAAAACTCGTAGGGGGAATTACCTTTAGGACCAAACTCAATATTAATTTTTTTAGCCAATAACGCTTCGTACCCTGTCTTATCCATATCATCAAGGCCAACACCAAACTCACGATTCAGATCTGTTTCAATATAACGAACGGATTGCTCACAGGCTCTTGGATTAACAATACGAGCGGTAATATCCAATGTATCCCATTGCTTCAATGTTTGTTGAGCCAACCATTTTTTCACCAAATAAATACCGGATAATTCATTTCCATGAGTGCCACCAATTAAGGCAATACGCTGCATTTTTTTCATATTCACTTATATCTCCAAAACGCCGCACAACATCCATAGTGGCGGCGCCATTTAATTAAAACGTTATGACCAATTCGTATACTGCGCAAAAACAAGAAATATCCAACTAAGCACATAAACCATTATAATGACCGGAAAAATAGTCTTAACCCATTCAGAAAAGCCCACTCGTGCTAATGCCAGCATGGCTAAAGTGCCGCCAGACGTTGGAATGATTAAATTGGTAATACCATCACCAACCTGAAAAGCGAGAATCATTACTTGGCGACTAATACCCACCAAATCAGCAAGAGGAATGAGAATCGGCATAGTCACTAAAGCTTGACCTGAACCACTTGGGATAAATAAGTTGATTACTCCTTGAATCACACTGATGGTGACTGCAATAAGCGCATCCGGCATGAAATCGATCAGCAAATTTAAGGTGTGCACAATAGTATAAATAATTTGCCCATCTTCAAGTACGACCTTGATTGATGCTGCCAAGCCAATAACCAAAGCACCAGCAGTCACTTTCGAAGCCCCGTCAATCATATGTTTTACATATTGATTCGCCCCGATTCGACAAATAGCAGCAATGACAATAGACATAACGATAAAGACAGCAGTGATTTCTTTAATATACCAACTACGGCCTAATACGCCCGTTCCAGCGAGATAGGAACACCCAGCAATAACTACAATACCTGCTAAAAAAACCAACATAACGCAGACATCACGAGAGTTCATACGATAGTCAGAAAGCTGTTTGGACAGTTGATCCGATGTAGATTCTTCTGCTTTAGCTTTTGGCGCAACAAATTTAGTGATGTACCAAGCCAATAGACTTAGAGACAAAAAGGTCAGAATACACCGCAACAAAGCACCAGAAAAAATAGGTAAGCCCGCAATACTTTGAGATACACCGACGGTATAAGGATTAATAGGAGAGAGAGCAAAACCGATACCGATACCGCCTATCGCAATACAGGCGCCAACAAGGTTTTTATAGCCTAGCGCACTGGATACCAACAAAGCCACCGGCACCAAAGCAATGTTATTTTCAAAACCAACAGCGATACCAAACACACCATATAAATAGGTCGATAACCAAATAAGTAAATTACCGCGCTTAAGCCCTATACGCTTAACCGATGTTCCGACAAAATTTTCCAGTGCATTAGTACGATATAAAATATTAAAGAGACCGCCAGCAATAAATACAATAAACAGATACTGCGCAGATTGAATTAGCCCTTGTGGTATAGCCACAAAAATATCAAAGACATTATTCACCACAGAAGCAAGAGTGTTACTACTAGTATCCTCAGCTAAATAATGAAACGATCCCGCAACCACGCGTTGCCGACCATCAACTTTTTCTAGATCATAAGCTCCTTTTGGCACTATCCAAGAAAGTGCACTGGCCACCAATAAAATATAAAATATCAGCACCATTGGATCTGGCATTCTTAAATACCAAGCCCGCTTATCTTTTATCTGACTCGAATAGCTTTTATCTTCATTAATATCCTGCACGATAGTTCCCCACATTTTGTTTTTTTATATCCGCATTTTTTGCGAACTTATGAATAATGAGCTCAATTAAGAATAAATATTTCACATATAAGCTATTCGAACAATAGCCATTTATGTATAGTTATATTCGAAAAAACTATGAGCTATAGCGATGCAATACAAACAACTTCAAGCATTTTTAGCTGTTATTGAGAAAGGCTCTTTCTCTCAAGCAGCCATGACACTGCAAGTATCTCAGCCATCAATAAGTCGACTTATCAAAGACTTACAGGACACTATTGGCTTTGAATTATTCCAAAAACAAAAGGGAAGAATGATTCCAACAGCCGAAGCTATGGCTTTTTACGAAGAAGTAAAAGGTGTTGTTCATGGCATTCATCATCTAGAAAATTTTGCAGAAAATTTAAAGCAGTCGACCCATGGAAGCCTGACAATTGGCTCAACTCCTGCGTTAGCAACTCAATTAACTCCGACTTTAATACGCCATTTTGTCGACGAAAATCCAGATGTTCACATCAGTTTATTAACGGACAGTGTTGATCAACTAATGAGAGGGTTAAGGCATGCCAAATACGATCTAATTCTTACGAATCATGCAGACTATCATTCGGGTTTTATTGAAGAACCTTTAATTGATGTTGATTGGGTATGTGTTCTACAAGAAAGCCATCCTTTGGCACAAAAAGATGTGATAACGCCTACAGATTTAAATGGCGAAAACCTTCTAAAGTTGATTGATGAAGATGGTATGGAATGGCACAGCCATAAAAGCTTGTTGAAAGAACACAACATTAAAATCCGCTCACAGTTTTCCACTCAGCGTTCTCTTTCAGGATATGGAATGGTAGCTGCTGGACTCTGCATTGCGCTCTTAGATCCCTTTAACGCTAGCATGTGGACTGGACTAAATGTTGTAACTCGGCCTTTTAGACCACAATTAAAATATCGCTACACCATGTATTATTCTGCGGACCATATTCGAAGTAAATTATCGAGAGAGTTTTCGGCTTGCGCAAAGCGCAACATTAAAAAAATGCCTCTATATAAAAGCATTAAATAAACTCACTTATGACATTAAAATCAAACATAACGCTAAAAAATCTAGCGCTATGTTTGAATAAGAAGAAGCTACTGTTAATTAAGAACTAGTCAATTTCAAGCCCACTATTCCAGCGCAGATTAAGCCAAGACTGATTAGCTTTAATGTCTGGGCTGATTCATCAAACAACAAAATACCCAGTATTGCTGTGCCAACCAAACCTATGCCAACCCATACTGCATAAGCCACACCTACAGGCAATGTTTTCATCGCCAAACCAAGTAATACAAAGCTAACAATCAATGACAAAATAGTCCCTATCGAGGGCCATAACTTGGTAAAGCCCTCGGTATATTTCAAGCCAATAGCCCAACTTACTTCCAATAACCCTGCAATGACTAGAATAAACCAGCTCATAAAAACACCTCATATTATGAGGTCGTCCTCATTATTAATTGGAGCGGTGAGGTCGTCCCCACATCATTAGTCTTTAACATTAGATTTTAAGAAACGCCCTGTCTAGCTCGAACTATCGCAGAATCTACAGCAGACAAAGCCTGCGGACTATTTTTCCAACAGGTTGTTCTCAACATCGAAGCAACCATGCCGGCGATATCTTTTGCTTCATAAGCAGCCAGTTTTTCGAATGAATCAATACCGATTTCTTCAAAACGCTTAATAACGGTAGGCCCAACACCTTTCAATTCAAGTAATGCTTGTTTCTCTTGCTCTGAAAATGCCATGTTTAAAATCTCTCCCTCAGTTAACACTTATCCTTTAGATCTGTCAGTTTAAAGCTATCAATCAAACCATATTATGCAGTCCGTGGGGCAAACATAATAATTGCCATCCCTAAAAGCGCTACTGCAGACCCAATCATATCCCAAGTGGTTGGACGAATACCGTCAACCACCCACAACCATAAAACAGCCATAAAGATATAAACACCACCATAAGCCGCATAGACTCGTCCTGATGCAGTCGGGTGTAACGTCAGCAGCCAAGCAAATAGCGCCAGACTTAACGCTGCCGGCACTAATAACCAAACCGTTTTCCCTTCACGCAGCCAAAGATAAGGCAGGTAACAGCCGACAATTTCTGCCAGTGCTGCCACCATAAAAAGACCTATTGTTTTTAACTCAGGCAATAGAACTTTCCTTCTAATAATTTAATCAACGCGTCAAACTCATAGGCACAAAACGAATACCATTAAAATCAGCCTCACTTCCTGTTGCTTCAAACCCATAAGATTCATAAAAGCCAACCGCATTCACTGAAGAGCGCAGGCTGATTTCTTTAGCTTCTGACGTATCTAATAAAGCGTTAAGGAGTCGCTTTCCTATCCCCTGACCTTGCAGCGATTTAGACACAAATAAGTGAGTAAGATAATTGCCATCGCGTAACGCACCAAAACCCACGATTTCGCCAGCAAAGACAACTTTAAATATCTGAAAACGTTCAGCATCAAACGTTGTAATAATATCTGGCAAAACACGCGCTTTGTACTCAGCCTTACCTTGATCATTAAAATTAGGCAACACATCCACAGCAGATACTTGGCCAATAAAGTGCTTAACAAGTTCCAAATCAGCCATATCAACTTTCTGAATATCCATTTCTACTCCGTAATTACTGAATCTATAGTCGACAGTGTTTCGCCAAAAATGCCAGTTTACAAGCTAAATGCAAAATACAGAACGCAGTTCGGAGACTTTTATTGAAACAGCTAAATTGAGAAGACTTCTCGTGATGAAGGAATAAAGACAAAAATGGCCTAGCCGATCTATTGATTACAGATCGGCTAGGCCATTAAAGATGGACAGGATGAATTATTAAGCTGATTTTGCGATACGTTTGTTACTCATATAAATCATTGTGATGGCACCAATTAATAATAAAATGGCAACATATCGATTACTGTCTAATGGAATAATATTGTTATCTAACCAACCAAAATGATCGATGATCAAACTCATGATCAACTGACCAGAAATTGTACACACTGTCGCCGCTGCGATACCGATTTTGGGCACCGCAAACACCACGATCAGCATGTACATTACGCCAAATAAAGCCCCACTAAGTTGCCATTTTGGCGCACTAAAAAGGGTGACCTCATGGTTCGATTCAAAGAAGAAAAACAATAAGAACGAGATAGCGAAACCAATCACAAAAGTCAGCCAAGCACTGGCTATCACGCCAACACTATTACCAAGACGTCCATTAATTGAAGATTGTACAGACAGGGCAACACCGCCCAATATCAACATAAAAACTGCGAAAAATACGGTCATACTATTTGCTCCTAACTCAAAAGCCAAAGGGCGACAACAATCATCACCACGGCCAAAATTCGATACGGATCAATCCCGCGCTTTTCACTGCCTAACAAACCATAATGATCAATCACTAGGCTCATGCCGATTTGTCCTAATAAAACACTGGTCATTGTCATACCGACACCAATAATCGGAGTGGCTATGGTGAGGAATACCACATAAATAGGGCCCAACACGCCGCCGGTCAGTAACCATTTAGGCTGCTTGAATAGTTCAGACAAATTAGGCTTGGCAAAGAAAATCATAATCAATGACAACAATATCGAACCAATCATAAAAATCGCTAGCGTGGCTGAAAAGTGCCCGACTAACTCACCTAAAGGCCCTAAGAGTCCAGCCTCAATAGACAACCCCATACCCGCAGCTAACACTAGGAGATAAACAATTATTTGCATACGTTTCATTCCACTCGTTTTCGTTGCGGGCATTCTTCATTAGTGCTTAAATTAAATCAATAACACAAATAACAAGTGATAATTGCATTATGAGCATCAAACCTCTTAGAGTTTTTCTTTCCGTTGCCAAAAAAGGTAGCTTTGTTGCCGCAGCGCGCGAGTTAGATTTACCACCCTCTTCTATCTCTCGATACATTTCAGCTTTGGAAGATGAGCTTGGCCAACGCCTTTTTTATAGACACACCCGTGCGGTAAAACTCACCGAAGTAGGCGCTTATTATTTCGCCGAAGTAAGAGAAGCATTAACAAGTTTAGATTTAGCGACAGAGCACGCCAAAGGCTCCCTTCTAACACCACAAGGTAACTTAAACATTAATGCGCCCGTTTCATTTGGCCGCTTACACTTGTCTAAGTTAATCTGTCAGTTTCAACAGCGCTACCCAGACATTAACGTCGAGCTGATGCTTACCGATGCCTATGTTGATCCCGTGGCGAATGGCTCTGACATTGTAATTCGAATTGGTGGTTTTGAAGACTCTAGCCTCAATTATCAAGCCGTTGCCGACGAACAATTCGTACTGTGCGCAGCACCCAGTTATCTTGAAAACATGAAAGGAAAAATCGGTTCCCTAATTCAGCCTAAGCAACTTCTCGACTTAAACTGCTTGGTTTATAAGGGTAATAACGGACGTCGTAACTGGTTCTTCCGACAAGAAGAAAAGCCAGTATTCGAATGTATTGAAGTCGCTGGTAACTTATGCAGCAATAATGCGGATATTTTGGTACAGGCAGCTTTAGCTGGCCAAGGGGTTATCTTATTTCCACGCTGGTTGGTGTTTCAGCATTTGGCGTCTGGGGAATTGGTCGCCTTGCTAGAACACTGGGAAGGATCAGAAAAAGATACTCAACAAAGTATTTACGCTCTCTATCCAGGCAATCGAATGAAGTCATCAAAGGTTGTGTATTTTCTCGACTTTATGGCAGATTTTTTTGGCCGTTCGCATCCTTACTGGGATAAACGCCTAATTGAAAATACATAAAAATAAGGAGCAGATAAAAATCCATCTGCCCCTTATTGGATAATTTTCTATATTATTTTGCTGTAATAACGTCCATCACTAGCTTCCCGTCTACTTTGATCGGGCCATCTTCTTTCGCACCTAAGGTGTATTCAAAAATACCTGTTTTCATGCCACCAGCTTCACCATGCAACATCAGCATTAACATTTCACCAGACTTAACAGGTTCAGTAAGGATCGCTGCCACATCATGGTTTTGACCTTTTTTAAGTGGTGCATAGGCCACCACAGGACCAGGCTTCATCGCTTTATCTGTACGATGTACAACCAACCAACCGTTGCTATCCGCCATTACCATGTCAGCGCTGACTGTTCCGCCCGATACATCCTGATCACTGCCTTTAACAGCAAGTTTACCGCTCATTCCACCCGCTAACGCAGCACCAGTCATTGTCAAAATACCTAAACCAAGCGCAATACGTGAAAATGCATTTTTCATAATAAACCTCTAAATTATGTCTTATTGTGTAGTATTTTCCTTTTACACTCATAGCTACGAGCACAATTTAAAAAGGTTTCAGCAAATAAGTGTTTTTTAAATTATTTTTCTAAAACCTTAAGATGAAGGTGCAAATATAAAAAAAGCCAACCTGTTTAGGTTGGCTTTGACGATCATAATTTCTAAATTATAAAGACGTTGGATACAGTCTGCCATGAATAGCAGGGCCAGTTGGCACACCGGTTGGAGAGCCTCCTGCTGGCTCAACACTAATACCAAACGTCGCATGGCGAATCACCGCAGGATCATAATTAATTTGTTTTTGAATTGGGGTAGCAACATTCGCCAATAAACCTAAAGATCGTGGTGTTGGCCCAATTTCATCCGCCTTAATCCATAGCTGATACGTTTTACCTGCCGCTTGTCCTTGTGCAGTAACAGGGCGAACCGTCAGCTGACGGGTTTCAATATCCAATGACATAATAAAAGCTGGCTGCTTATCATCAGCTTGAAACACTGCGACAAAAGGCGCGTTGGCTTGAATACTAGGCGCTATTGGTGGTTTAACAACCATAAAGATGGCAAGACAAGCCGCAATGGCCGATGCACCTAATGCACTGAATCGCCACCGTTTTAGTTTAATCCGCATTGCTTCCATTTCGACAACAACGGCAGAAGAATCTGCAGTGCTCATTAATTTATCGCGCAGTGACTTTTCGTTCATTGCTTTATTATCAATGCGTTGATCAAGCTTAGCCAAAATACCATCGAACAGATCTTTTCTTGGCTCTGCATCCTGCACGTAGTCATTTAATCCAGCAAGGTGTGCTTGCCAGTTTACAATGGCTTGATCGAGCACAGGGTCGTTCACACGTCGTGCTTCTACCGCGTCGCGCTCGTCTTTATCCAACGTACCTAGTACGTACTCTGCCGCCAATGTGTGAATGGATGTTTCTTCGTTGTTATTCATAAATTCATACAACCTTGCAGCTGCTTAACGCTGCGATGAAGCCAAGTTTTAATAGTGCCTAGCGGCTGTTCGAAACGTTCTGCAAGCTCTTGACGAGAAAATCCGTCTAAATACGCAGCCTTAATCATCTCCGCACGAGGTGATTCAAGCTCAGCCAAGCAAGCCTCAAGTTTTAATAAATCTCGGCTCTTAGTAAAAGAGTCATCTGGCGCCATCGAATCATCTGCGATTAAATCAAAATCTACATCGACATCACTGTCTGGCAGCTTATTTTTTCGTACCTCATCAATTGTACGGTTACGTGCAATGGTGGCCATCCAAGTTATTGGTGACGCAACGCTTGCATCAAAACTCTCCGCCTTTTCCCATATCTTAAGATAAACCTCTTGCAGCACCTCTTCAGATGCTGCCTGATTCTTCAAGATACGATAAACAATGCCAAAAAGTTTCCGGTGAGTAGCCTCATATAACTCAGAGAAGGCCAGACGATCTTCTTGAGCGACTTTAAGCAGCAAATTTGCCAAAGATTCTGTCGTGTTCTGTTCCGATAATAAAGATTGATTCATAAGACTCGTATCAATTAAGTATCCACTTCGTAGAATGTTAGTAGCGTCAGCAGACTATTGGCTATTGGCTATTGGCTATTGGCTATTGGCTATTGGCTATTGGCTATTAGAAAATAAAATAGGTTTTCGCAAACAAAGCTATTGCGGCAGTATTGCACTTTTTTTAGCCAAACCCAAACTAAGGCGCTATAACTTCAATAAACCATTTAGGTTGCATGCTCTCGAAATCTGTTCGAATATTAGCAGGTAAATAACTGGCAGAATCTAGTACAAAAGCCTTCCCATCAATCCGTTTAAACACCACCCAATGCCAGAAGTTTTTGCCTTCTTCTTGATGGTGCTTAATAGCTAGCAGAGCTAGGGAGGGTAAAGCATGCCACGACTCAAAAGGGATTTCATCGATAGACATTACAACGCCAGCGGCAGACAGCATTTGTCTTACATACTGCGTATCTGACCAAAGAGATTTATCATCAGCATAAATTCCCATAGCATTGGCAGAAGCTTTCATTTGTGAATACGTTTTACCCAAAATATTCGCCACAGAAGCGATACCACATCCTGTGGCTTCTTCTTGTATTACAGGCTCAAACACATTCAACTCCCGATAATTTAGGATAGTTATTTTCCATCAGTACCTTAAAGTCATTAAAAGTTTCTTGGCTAAACACATGAATACCGTGCTGCACCAACAATGCAGCAGCCACGCCTTGTCCTTGCTTTTTAATACCACCAAACGAGCCGTCATAAATCGTTGCACTCCCACAAGATGGGCTGGACTCGGTCAACATGGCAAAACGAATATTATGTGCTTGGCAAACTTGCAACGCCAAATGTGCGCCATTTATAAATGCTTCAGAAACATCCACGCCATCATTACCTATAACCCTAGAGCCGCCCGACAATACATCCGATCCTGCGCCAACGTCAATCTCAGCTGGCGGCCGAGGTGTAGGCAACCCACCAGCCACTTCGGGGCAAAAAGACACCAGTTCAAAATGCTCAGCCAACCAGCCAAAATCGGCCTGACTCATGGGGAGATCACTGCCGTTATAACGTACCTTACAACCCATTAGACAAGAGCTAACTAACAATTTTTCCATGAGAACTCTTTAAAAAAATAAACAAAAAATAAAACACATAATAAGGAAAGCAGTCCTAAAAATACTCAATGAAAACATGCTACTAAATCAATAACGCATAAAGACAGACTGACTACCAAGCTTTCAACAAACAACTAACCTAACGTACAATAATCTAATAGGTCGCTATGTTTAATATACATTTCAGATAAATCACAGGCCGTAAGAAATTTTACTCAAGCTTCCCTTCATCCTATTTAAAAAACTAGACCAAGGTATTTATCAGAGGTTTCGCCAGTAGAGCACTAAAGCAAAACAAGAACTTCTTATAAAAATAATGATACTTTTGCTGGCCAGAAAGCAAAAACCGCTCATTTACGAGCGGTCTTCTAAAATATGCCTATTTAAAATAGGCCATATGTATGCAATTACAAAGTTTTCAACGCTGCAGTTAACGCGGCCATCTCTTCGTCTGTACCAATAGTAATACGTAGGTAGTTGCCGATACGCGGTTTATTGCTACCAAAGAAACGCACGAGGATGCCCTGCTCTTTTAGATTAAGGTAGATTTGCTCGGCGTCTTTATCTGGATGTGTCGCGAAAACAAAGTTTGTTGCAGATGGAATAATATTGAACCCCAATGCTTCGAGGTCTTTAAAAGATTTCTCACGAGTGGCGATGGTTTTTTCGCAAATTTCTTTTAAATAAGCTTCATCTTCCACAGCAGCAGTGGCACCAGCCAAGGCAACACGATCAATTGGATAGGAGTTGAAGGAGTTCTTTAAACGTTCCAAACCTTCGATCAAATCTGGATGCCCCAATGCGTAGCCAACACGAATCCCAGCTAAAGCACGAGATTTAGACAAGGTCTGCACAACCAATAGATTTGGGTATTGGTTAATCAAAGACACCGCGCTTTGAGCGCCGAAGTCCACATAGGCTTCGTCAACTAACACAACCACATCTGGGTTCGATTTTAGAATTGCTTCAATATCGGCCAAAGGCAAAGCCTTGCCTGTTGGCGCGTTAGGGTTAGTTATGACCACACCTGACACGTCTAGGTTTTCGTAATCCGCAGGAATGATGTCGAAATCATCGTTAAGCGGGATTAGCTTTGGTTCGATGCTGTATAAGCCAGCGTACACTTTGTAGAAGCTATAAGTGATATCGGCGAAAGCCAATGGCTTGCCACCAGCAAAGTAACCCATGAAAGCCAAGGCCAACACTTCATCTGAACCGTTACCAACAAAAACTTGGTTCGCATCTAATTGGTAGTTTTTTGCCAAGGCATTTTTCAGCGTAGCACAATTTGGATCTGGGTAAAGGCGCAAACGTTCACTCACTTCAAACACCATAGCTTCTAGAGCTTTAGGCGATGGCGAGTATGGGCTTTCGTTGGTATTTAGCTTGATGTACTTTTTGTCTTGCGGTTGTTCGCCTGGCACATAAGGGTCAAGAGAAGCAATTTTATCTGTCCAAAAACGACTCATGGAGTACTCCATTATTTTTCAGCAAAAGTAGAAGGTGCAAAAGAGTTCAAACCAAATAAGGCCTCTAATGAGGCCTTATTTTTGTATTACGTTTTTCTATATGGCCTAAGATTAATCTTGTGGGCGCATATGTGGGAACAACAATACATCACGGATCGAAGGTGCATTAGTGAACAACATCACTAAACGGTCGATACCGATACCTTCACCAGCCGTTGGTGGTAAACCGTATTCTAGAGCATTGATGTAGTCTGCATCGTAATGCATGGCCTCATCATCACCCGCGTCTTTTTCTGCAACCTGACGCATGAAACGCTCAGCTTGGTCTTCTGGGTCATTAAGCTCAGAGAAGCCGTTAGCGATTTCACGACCACCAACAAAGAATTCAAAACGGTCTGTTATGAAATCATTATCATCATTACGACGCGCAAGTGGAGACACTTCCGCAGGGTATTCAGTAATGAAAGTCGGTTGATCTAATTTGTGCTCTGCGGTTTCTTCGAAAATTTCAGTCCAAAGTTTACCCAAGCCCCAGATTGGTTTCACGTCGATTTTTAGTTTCTTCGCTACAGCAGTCGCGCTTTCTAATGTTTCTAGATCCGCCGCCGTCAATTCTGGGTTGTAGTGCAGAATCGAATCAAGCATGCTCATACGGACAAACGGCGCACCGAAATCGTATTCAGAACCTTGGTATGTCACTTTTGTTGTACCAAGTACTTTTTCTGCAACGGTGCGCAGCATGTCTTCCGTTAGATCCATCAGATCTTTGTAGTCTGCATACGCTTGGTAGAATTCGATCATGGTGAATTCTGGGTTATGACGAGTCGACGTACCTTCGTTACGGAAGTTACGATTAATCTCGAATACACGCTCAAATCCACCCACAACCAAACGCTTCAAATAAAGCTCAGGCGCGATACGCAAATACATGCTCATGTCCATCGCATTGTGATGCGTAATAAATGGACGAGCTGATGCACCACCTGGAATAGTTTGTAGCATTGGCGTTTCAACTTCCATGAAACGACGATCTTCTAGGAAGCGACGAATCGTAGAGATGATTTTTGAACGCATTTGGAAAGTCTCGCGAGACTCTTCGTTTACGATCAAATCAACGTAACGCTGGCGGTAGCGCATTTCCATATCTGACAAACCGTGATGCTTATCTGGCAATGGACGTAGAGACTTGGTTAGCAATTGCGCTTCTTGCATATCAATGTACAAATCGCCTTTACCAGATTTATGCACAGGCCCAGAAATACCAATGATGTCGCCCAAATCCCATGTTTTTTGATCAGCTAATAGCTCAGGGCTCAAAACTTTACGGTTTACGTAAGCTTGGATTTGACCCGTCATGTCTTGTAGCAACATGAAAGCGCCACGGTTACGAATAATACGACCAGCGATGCTAACTTTATGGTCTTTCTCTTCTAGCTCGTTTTTTTCTAGTTCACCGAATTCGGCTTGTAGGTCTGCTGCATACGCATTTGGACGAAATGTATTTGGATAAGCATTTCGTTCTGCACGAATAGCAGCCAATTTACCGCGACGTTCTGCTACTAAGCGATTGTCGTCAGATTGTGCTGTGGATTCTGTGTTATTTTCGTTAGCCATGATTTGCTATCTACTCTTTTTTGAATGTTCTAAATAAGGAACGGCGCTTTATAAGCCCTGTTTTAAACTTGCAATGATAAACTGGTCTAAGTTTCCATCTAGCACAGCACCAGTATTGGAAGTTTCCACTCCTGTACGCAAATCCTTAATACGTGACGCATCCAATACGTAAGAGCGAATTTGACTGCCCCAACCGATATCAGATTTGCTATCTTCCACAGCTTGCGCCGCTTCGGTACGCTTCATCATTTCAAACTCGTACAATTTGGCACGAAGTTGTTTCATGGCAAAGTCACGGTTAGCGTGCTGAGAACGCTGGTTTTGACATTGCACCACGATGCCCGTAGGAACGTGGGTAATACGTACTGCGGAGTCGGTGGTGTTTACGTGCTGACCACCGGCACCGGATGAACGGTAAGTATCAGTACGAATATCCGCCGGATTAATTTCAATATCGACGTTATCATCGATCTCAGGCGAAACAAAGACAGACGCAAACGACGTATGACGACGGTTGCCAGAGTCAAATGGAGACTTACGAACCAGACGATGTACGCCTGTTTCAGTACGCAACCACCCAAACGCATAATCGCCTTCAAAACGAATGGTCGCGGATTTGATTCCGGCCACATCGCCTGCAGATACTTCCATCAGCTCAACTTTAAAGCCTTTGTCTTCACCCCATCGCAAATACATGCGCAATAGAATGTTGGCCCAATCTTGAGCTTCAGTACCACCGGAGCCTGACTGAATATCCAAGAAAGCACTGTTTTCGTCCATTTCTTTGGAAAACATACGACGGAACTCTAACTTGGCTAACAAAGCATCTAGCTCTTCTAGCTCAAGTTGAACCGCTTCTACTGAATCTTCGTCGTTTTCTTCTACGGCGATCTCTAGTAGCTCTTTGGAATCGTTCACGCCGGATTCCAAACTGTCAAGAGTTTCAACAACGGCTTCAAGCGCAGCACGCTCTTTACCAAGTTTTTGGGCGTATTCTGGGTCGTTCCAAATAGCTGGATCTTCCAGTTCACGGTTAACTTCCTCTAAGCGTTCTTTCTTTGACTCGTAGTCAAAGATACCCCCGAAGGGTTAAAGCACGAGCTGAAAGGTCTTTTATCTTAGAAAGTATCGGGTTTATTTCCATATTGGCGTCAATTTGCTATAAACAGTGTGGATAAATGTGATTCGGAATTGTAACGAATTTAGTCGCAGCATAAAATGCCATTCGCTACCCAATGATGGAAAAACAGACCATTTTTTGTGGGCCTTGCTATCAAATGGAGTCAATATGGATAAGCCAACCGTTTCAGTCGCCATACTGGGACAAAATTATAAGATAAATTGCCCTAAAGGGCATGAAGCAGATTTGAAAGAAGCTGCTGAGTATTTAAACAATCAAATGAATGAAATCAAAGCCAGCGGCAAAATCGTTGGACTTGAAAAAATAGCAGTACTTGCGGCATTGAATATTACTCACGATATGCTTAACAACCGAAAATACGCCCGTTCTAACGAGCAACAGTTACGAGAACTGACGTCGCAGCTTGATGCTGCTTTATCGCATGAAACAAAATTGGTTAATGAATAAACATTCGTGGCTTATTTCTTGATCTACTTTTTTGATTGCAAGCGTAGAACACGAATTTTCTTCATACAACGCAGAAAACGATTTGCGCTATTAAGTGATTTCTACAGTGAGTTACTTTATACTGAAATTCGTTTCCTGGGTTGTTCGAAGCGGCTTAACGCCCTTGAGCCTATGAGTAATACCCCGGAAAGAGCCTGTTGGTTTGGTGTGCATGTCCGTGCGTCGGAAAGCCTAAAGAGTCACAGTTCTTTCCACCTTGAACCACTGGGTTCAAGGCCAATAGCCGAAACGGCAACTTGGGAAACTCTTTTATGACCTCTCATCTCGATCCTAGACAGACACTTCGTCGTCAATTACGTCAAACCAGAAGAAGCTTATCCGAAGATGAGCAACTTAATGCATCTACTAGTTTATTGTTTAACTTCAAAGAACAGCTTAGTTATCTCAATATAGATAACACTCAGCGAATTGCTTTGTACCTCACCAATGACGGTGAGATTTCCCCCCATCTATTGTGCGACTATTTTTGGCAGCAAAATATCCAAACCTATCTTCCCGTCGTACAAGACAAACAACTCTCCTTTGCTCGCTATACTGCTGAGACAATCTGGCAGAAAAACATTTTCGGCATTAAAGAACCAGTAACGACAGAATATCTATCAGGCAACAAGCTGGATATTGTCTTGTTACCTTTGGTTGGATTCGATTCAAAAGGCGGACGCCTTGGTATGGGTGGCGGCTTTTACGACAGAACCTTTGCCAACAAAAGAGCCGATGAAAAGCCGTTATTAATAGGTTTAGCGCATGACTGCCAAGAAGTAAAAAATCTCCCCGTTGAAGGTTGGGATGTACCCTTACAAGCGATTATTACACCGACACAGTTCATCAAGGTGTAGCGCCATATCTGATTGAAGTAGCTTTACTGTATCTAAGTTTTTGGGCTTGTTTCTTTTAGCTCAACCTAACAAGTTAATAAACAAAGCTATAACCAACAGACACATAGGCCCCACTATTGCCATCATCATTTTCAGGAGCATAAGCAACATCGACATCTAAACGCCGATAAAATGTTAGACCCGCAGTGAAATAGTTTAACTCGCTACCAACCAAGTTTTTCCTGTAACCGATACGCATGCCCGGTAAAACCCAGCTATCAGTATAATAGGATAGCGATACTGTCGCCCACTGATATTCGTCACCCAATGGGTCTGCTATCGAATTTACATCATAAGATCCTGCTAATGAAAAATGCTGATCCTTGCTTTTAATAGCGGCATCAAGTGTCATCTGCGCTTCCATCTTATAAGTTTCGTTTAATGAGAAAACACCTTTTCCAGCAAATCTAATAGCAGCTTCACAACTGGTCTTATCGGCTCCGGTTAATCCGGTACAATCACTAACTAAACCTTTGTAATCAAACTCCGGCTCGTTCACGTTCGCTACAGAGGCACCCAATTGAAAGTTTCGGCCTGTCAAAATAAGCCCTAAATCAAGCGAAATACCAGATGAAACTGAGTCTCGACTTAAGAAGAAATCACTATAAGAAATACTAGAGTCGTCATCTTCGTTTAATACAGTTAACTTTTGATCTAAAGCAAGCCGATGAAAATTCAGTCTGCCACCGACAATCAAAGCACTCGTTTCAGATCGAGACACCATCTCGCTGTAACCCAAGCTAAAACGGAGATCCGACGCTCTTTTCATATATACAGAGGTATCTGACTCAATACCTGCACCACTTACATCCACACCATCAAGCTCAGAGGTACTGGTAACAGCGTCTAACTCATCCACACCAGTTAGAGTCAAATTATCCGCCAATACATCGGCTCGCCCAACCAATGAAGCACTGGCATCTAACATAAAAACACCACGACGTCTGGTTTTATAAATAATAGGTAAAAAAGGCCCTTGCACTGTGGTCGAAAATTTTGCATACGTAGTTCGACTAATATCTGAAATAACCACATCAGCTGAATCAAGAGAATTATTAATATCCGCTAGCACTTCGTCAATTTTCGCGACCACGAACGCATCAGCTGCAGCCTGCCCTTGATCATCATAAATCGCTTGAGCTTCCGTTTTAATCGCATCAACATCAATACTAGAAGTAAAATCTTCATCAAAGATAGCTTCAAGTCGATCAACTCTATCGTTGATACCATTGACTCCACCACCTTCAACACCGATTCCTATCGGTCCTAAAAAGCCAACTCGGAAGCCCTGTAGATTGGCCATCAAATAAGAAGACGCAGGATTACCAGCCGCAGTTGACAACGCATGACGATTTCCATAACTTCCTAACACAGTACTTGAGCCAATAGGTTGATAAACGTACATAGAGGCCATTGCTATAGAACTAAAAACGCCCAGCCCCATCACTAAACCCAGGTTAAAAATTCCCCAACTCTTTCTCATGCGTCACTCTTTTCCATCAATACAGCAGTGCTGGCATAAACCAGACCATAAAAAAAACCGATAACTTATAAAGCTATCGGCTTTCTTTATCAATTCTTTACACTTTAAAACGCTGTATCGTAGCCAATTGACAAATAAGCACTACGCGGCAATTCATCACCATCTTCATCTTCAACTGTTTCTAATGCAACTCCAAGATCAACATTTAAACGCTTAAGAAAAGTCAGACCAAATGTGCCATAACTAAGCTCAGTACCGACCATATTCTGACGATAGCCAACACGAATGCCTGGTAGGTAATGTGAATCACCGTAGTAAGACAAAGAGGCAGCAGCCCATTGATATTCATCACCCACAGCATCTTTTACTTCATTGGTATCGTAGGACAACCCCAAAGTTACTTGTTTGCCTTTGGTGGATACTGCCGCATCGATTGTTGTTTGCATTTCCATGACATAATCTTCTGTGGCCGTTAATTTACCTTTATTAACTAATCGTCCCGCGGCGGCGCAACTTTCAGTAGCACAACTTTGATTAATAGGCGCTCCGTCAAATTCTGGCTCATTAATATTGGCAAACGTGATCCCTACCTGATAATTGTTAGAGACCCACACAGCACCTAAATCAATACCAACACCAGTACTACTGACTGCATCATCTGAAAGGGCATCGGATATAGCATCGTCAGCGTTATCATTTTTATCATTTAAAGAGACTAGTGCTCGTCCCATTGAAATATCATGTAGGCTGGCTTTTACTCCACCAATCAACATACCATGATCGTTTTTCCACATTGCTTGACTATAACCCAAGCCAATTTGCAAATCTGTTGCGGTTTTGGCTTGGAATGAGGTGTCTGTTGTTAACTCTGTTCCCGTATTTGTAATCTCATCAGATATAACGTTCGCTCTAGCAACCCCCGAAATACTAGCATCAATGATAAAAGCTCCATTTTTTTTAGTTTTATAAATCAATGGCATAAAAGGAACTTGCAGGCTTGCCGACATCTTTACATAGGCGGTTTCGTCTATCTCGGAAAGTATTTTATCGGCACGAACTTTATTTGTAGCAGCGTTTCCAGCATTCGAGTTATCAATGAGATCCTCTAACTCTTCTGCACGATCATCAAGATCACTCACATCGCCCATTTCAACACCCACACTTAGTGGACCTAAAATACCAAAACGAAAACTATCGTTATCTTCCTGATTTACCATCAAAAAAGGCGCAGCTGGATTTCCAAGTGCAGTCGATAACGCCCTGATGTTTGGCGCACTACTTAAAGTAAAGCTAGAGCCTACCGGATGATTAACGGGCATCGCGGCAAAAATGGTAGAACTAAATAAACAACCTGAAGCCAGTACGATTTTTTTCATAGAAACACCCTCTAAAAAGATAAAAACTATGTAAAAAAATAGCAAAAAAGAACCAAAAAATCACCATTTCTATACACTTTAATTGCACATTTATCATCTTAGAATATGTAGAAGAGCACTAATAATAAAAAAACGATAAGCCTAATTAGGGTTATCGTTTTTTATTATTTTAATTAGAGAAGAGTAACTATCTAGATTAACTTACTAAATACTATCCAAAGAAAGCTGATACCTAAGTTTTTCCAAATCTTCCGGTGTGTCAACACCATGAGTTGGCAAACCATCCGCCAGTGCCACTTGTACTTTAATGCCTTGATGCAAAAAGCGTAATTGCTCAAGTTTTTCCCAACGTTCTAATGGCGACATAGGTAAATCAGCATACTTCGCCAACAAACTAGCTCGATAAACATACAAACCAATGTGACGAAGTGCAGGAAATCCTACTGGCAACAAACCTGTTCTATCAGGATTACTGGCAAAGCCATCTCTATCCCAAGGCATAGGCGAACGACTAAAATACAGCGCACGCTGCTTTTCATCACAAACCACTTTCACCACGTTAGGGTTAAAGAAATCTTCGACTTGATCAATAGCGCAAGCGACCGTTGCCATTTCGGCTTCTTTATCTTGGTTTAATGCAATTACACTCGAATGAATTAAGTTCACTGGCAAAAATGGCTCGTCACCTTGCACGTTGACAACAATCTCATCGCCCTGCCAGTCCATTTTTGCGGCGACTTCAGCAAGGCGCTCTGTGCCATTTTCATGGTCATCACGAGTCATCACCACTGAAGCACCAAAACCTATTGCCGCTTTTTCTATGAGCTGATGATCCGTGGCAATCGTCACCGATTGTGCGCCGGCTTTTAATGCCAACTCATAAACCCACTGCAGAACAGGTTTACCACCTAGATCAGCCATAAGTTTTTGCGGAAAACGCTGAGAAGCGTAACGAGCAGGAATCACTATGTGAAAATCAGGTAGCGTTGCAGAACCAGTCATTGTATCTAAAGAGTCAGTCATTATTTTTCAAACTCCGGCTTTTGAGCCAATTCATAAGCGTGTTCTAAGGACATTCGAGAGGCTAACACCATGTCAGCGACTTCTCTAGCGACACCTTCACCGGCAGCTTTACTGAGTATAATCGGACAATGACGTTGCAATAAAATATGCGCATCAGCGGGACATAAAGCAACGCCAACCTTAGGCATAACCTGAAGGTCAATCACATCATCACCCACATATGCGGCTTGGTCTGGTGTAATTCCTAAACGCTCGACCAACTCATCAAACGCTTCGGCTTTGTTATGACAACCGGGATAAAAATGCTCTACTTTTAGCTCTTTCATCCGCTGCCTTAATGGTGCAGAGTCTTTCGCGGTGATCACCGCAACCTGAACGCCCCACTTTGGCAGCAGCTTCATTGCCACGCCATCTTTTACATTGAAGCGTTTTATGGTTTCGCCTTGCTCGGTATAAAGCAGACGACCATCGGTTAGTACGCCATCAACATCAAAAACCACCAATTTCAAGGCTTGCAGCTTAGCAAGCAAACCTTGATCATTATCTAGCGCAGGATAAGAAGAAAGAAAAGCCGCATCCATGTATTAAACGCTCGTATCTAATACTTCAAATGTTTTAACCAATTCATCAAGCTGTTTCATTTGCTTAAGGAATGGCGCTAATTTACCCAAAGGCAAAGCACATGGACCATCACATTTTGCACTATCAGGATCTGGATGTGTTTCTAAAAATAAGCTAGATAAGCCAAGTGACATACCCGCACGAGCCAATTCGGTTACTTGCGCACGACGGCCGTCTGCAGAATCTTCACGACCACCAGGGCGCTGCAAAGAATGAGTTACGTCGAACATCACTGGGTAACCAAATTTTTTCATTTCGCCAAAGCCAAGCATGTCTACCACCAAGTTGTTATAACCCATCATGGTGCCGCGTTCACAAAGCATTAGGTTATTGTTACCCGCTTCTTCACATTTGGTAAGAATATGTTTCATTTCATGAGGTGCTAGGAACTGCGCTTTTTTAATGTTAATCACGGCGCCTGTTTTCGCCATCGCGATCACTAAATCGGTTTGACGAGATAAGAACGCAGGTAATTGAATAACGTCAGCTACTTCAGCCACTGGAGCGCATTGGTAAGCTTCATGTACGTCGGTAATCACTGGCACGTCAAAGGTGTCTTTGATCTCTTGCAGAATTTTTAGACCTTCTTCCATGCCTGGGCCACGAAAAGAATTGATAGACGAACGGTTCGCCTTATCAAAGGAGCCTTTAAATACATAAGGAATACCCAGCGCTTCCGTCACTTTTACATGTTCTTCTGCAACACGCATTGCCAAGTCGCGAGACTCTAATACGTTAACGCCACTGAACAAAATAAAAGGAAGGTGGTTAGCGACTTCAATTTTGCTACCAATTTTAATGATTTTTGATTCTTGAGATGACTGCGTCATGAGAACTCCATTTTTAATCTAGATTTGCTCACTCTAAACACGTCTAAAGCGGCGTAAAATTAGTTGAATATTTTTTATCGATCGTAAATTTCTAAAATTCCGGACAAGTTTTTCGCATCGTCCACGACTACCAGCAAGGTTATTTTATCACGCAGCATTTGCTCTTCGGCTTGCACTATCATCACATTCTCATTGATAGTTTTTGGATTCGCTGTCATCAAACTTGCCATGGTTTTATGTATCATGCCTTCACTTTCTTTAAGCATGGCACGACGCAAATCCCCATCGGTAAAGATACCCAGCAACTTACCCGCTTCTTGAATCAATACAACACCCATTCTGCCATGAGTCATGACGGAAATAGCGTCTTTTAATGTGGTTTCTGGCGTGCAAATCGGCAGATTATCTTTGTGCATTAGGTCTTTAACACGAGTTAATAGTTTACGACCTAAGCTGCCACCAGGGTGAAAACGGGCAAAATCTTGTGGTTGAAAATTGCGACACTCCATCAAAGCCACAGCTAAAGCATCGCCCATCGCTGTTGTCATGGTCGTCGATGTGGTTGGCGCTAGATTATTTGGGCAAGTTTCTTTATCGATAGAAAGATCCAGTACGCAATCGCAATGTTTCGCCAAAGTAGAATCGATGTTTCCTACCATGGCAATACTTGGATTTCCGAAACTTTTTAGAGAAGGCAGTAAACGCATCAGTTCTTCTGTTTCACCAGAAAAACTAATCAGCACTAAGACATCTTCAGGCTGGATCATACCTAAATCGCCATGAAAAGCCTCACCCGGATGGAGAAAGAAACTTGGCGTACCTGTCGAGGCTAATGTGGCGGCAATTTTCTTACCGATCAAACCAGATTTCCCCATGCCACAAATAATCGTACGCCCCTTGCTTGCAAGAATCATTCGAACGGCTTTGGGGAATTCTTCAGTGACTTGATTGGCTAAATTGGCTAGAGCTTGAGCTTGTGTTGATAAAGTACGTCGAGCACTATCAATAAGGATATCTGAGTGGGTACTCGAATCGGCACTCAAATTAAATAGATCGCTCATAAAGCCTCGCTGCTCAATGTAATAATCGTAAAATGGGATCATTATACAGAGGAGGAAGCGGGTCGCCTACCAAAGAGCAAGTTTTCATCACTTACTCTTGGTAGATCTGGAGGAATTAACCTAAGCAGCTAAGGAATTGCCCGCTCAAACTGTCTAAAAATGAGAAGTAGGCATTTGTGCCCATTTTCACTTTGCTACCCAATGGATCTAAAGGTGCTGTTTTCACATCCGACCCTTCCAGCAAAGTTTTCACTATAGCGGGGCTAAATTGCGGCTCACTAAAAACACACTGTACTTTATTTTCTTGGATCTCATGACGGATTTCAGCTACTTTTTTCGCGCCAGGCTTGCGCTCTGGGCTGACAGTAATTTCACCTGCGTGGCTCAAGCCGTAATGCTGTTCGAAATAGCTATAACCATCATGGAACACAATGTAAGGCACTTTATTTACCTTATTAAGTGCGTTACGTATTTCAGCATCTTTAGCACTAAGACCTTTTTCAAAAGACGCTAAGTTTCCTTTGTAGTACTCAGCATTCAAAGAATCCAATGACACTAAACGAGCAGTCACAGCTTTTGCCAATATTCTAGCGTTATCAGGTGATAGCCAAACATGCGGATCTACACCGTCATGATGGTGACCTTCGTGCTCGTCATGATCACCATGCTCTTCGTGATCGCCGTGTTCTTCGTGTTCGTGGTCGCCGTGTGCTTCATGGTCGTCATGCACTTCTTCTGCTTCATCCTCATCATGATGATGTTCTTTAGCGAAGTTATGCAATGCCATCCCATCTAAAGCAAGCCATTCAATTGACGACTCTTCTTTGCCAGCATTTTCAAGCGGTTTTTCCAAGAAGCGCTCTAGTGACTCACCAACCCAAACGACGGTGTCAGCATTGATGATTTTCTTCAGATCCGAAGGACGCATGGCAAAATCATGGGGTGATGCTGTACTAGAAACGATCTGTTGAATTTCGGCTTTATCACCTGCAATCGCCGCAACAACCATAGAAACAGGTTTAATACTGGTAACTATTACTGGTTTAGCCAACGCTAGAGGAGTCAAGGCTGAAACACCCAAGGCCAAAAGAAGTTTATTCATTATTTAGTACCGTCAAATTAATGTTATAACGTAACAATACGATATAAAAAAAAGAGATTCAAGCGCTTTAGCTTAAATCTCTTTTTTATATACATGGTAAGCACAACTTAATTTAGCTGTAAATCCTCAAGCGCTATCGGTCGAACCATCAAACCCGCACGCTGCCCAACAGGAAGGTTGGTGTTAGGAAATACAATAGCATCACCAGTTTGCTTGATGTAGTAGTCACTTTTATCAGAGCGAGCCATGCGATAATCCGCTTCAAACTGAGTAAAGTTTTTTACATCGCTCGCAATACTGAGTTCATAACTGTCATCGTCTTTCACCAAGCTGTCCAATACACGAAATACATGCAAACTAGACACGGAGGATTGTGCTAAAACGCCCTTTTCCAACAATAGAGTCAAACTGGCCTCCAGATCGGCAAAGCGTGACAAATCATTTTCGCCAAACGGATACACTTTCCCAAGTTCTACCGTAAACGCATGAGCATTGTGTACAGCATAGCTATAATAGGAAAAGGTCGTTGTTGGTTGATGTGACAATAAAACAGCGTCAATCCCACTTGCTGCCAAGAACGCCAATTGCTCTTTGTTATATATAGAATTTTCAACATAGGGATAAACGACAAATTTTTCATGAACGGAACCACGAATCGCAGTGTGTAAATCGTAATGCAGCTTTATTTGATCCGTTTTATTCTCAGTAAGCGAATAGAAGTCACAAACTGCTTGCTCTAGGCGCTGCGCCCTCTTAGCTTCAAAGCCATCGTATTCTTGCCAAGCACCACGAAATAAGCGATTTAGGTTCACATCGCAAAAACGTTTTGCCAAATTTGCTGCAACAGGATTACCAATTAATACCAACAACCGGATATTTAATGAAACCTTACCCTCTAGAATGCCGGTAACCAATTGATTTACAAGCTCAATAGGACCGGTCTCATTACCATGTACGCCAACAGACAAAACAAGACTGATCACACTAGGTTGTTTAGGCTCAAGGCGTAAAACCCCAGTGTCTTCAACAAAGCCGACTCCACTTGGAAAAGAAAATCGAAAAGGTGCGATACTATCTTGGTTTGCGCGTGTTAAGGCTAAAAAATCATTGTTCAAAATGGGCATTTTTCCTACCAACTTTCCCTATCAATTTCATTGCAAAATACGACCTAAAAATAAGCGTTAATGATACCGCTTTCCGTCAAATAATAAGGCAAATAATGCCAAGCCGTACATAATACGCAAAAATAGGTCGCTTTCTAGACACCTTACGCTCTCTAGTGGGTCTATTATCTTGAGCTATTCACTTTTCTTTAATGACCAAGAAGTCTTTTCTTTCAAGACAAATGCCGATACCCTTTTGCTTTCTACCAGATTCACTTTTAAATAGAGTATTTTATGCCCGAAAATGACGAAGTCATTATCTTAGTCGACGAAAACAACAAGATAATTGGCGATGTGCCACGACACTTAATGAATTTTGGCAGAGACTATCATCGTGTCACTTATATTTTGGTGTTCAACACGGCAGGAAATTTACTCATTCAAAAAAGAACCGATGATAAAGCTTTTTGCCCAGGCTTTTACGGTGTAACCACTGGTGGCGTGGTTGAAAAAGGCGAATCTTATATCGATTCGGCCCACAGAGAACTTCAAGAAGAGCTAGGGTTTGATGCGCCACTCGAAAGCCAAGGCGTATTTTTCACCGAAGGCGAAGGCTTTAAAATTTGGGGCAAGATTTTTACTTGTCACTATGATGCAGCGCTGCATGGTGAACTAACCTTACAGCCCAAGGAAGTCGCTTCCGTTCATGAAATGAGTATCGACAGCATACTCAATAATGCCGATAACATGCCATTTACACCCGACTCGCTTAGTGCATTACAGCACTATGCAAATAAACTTACTCAGCCTCAGCTTGATGATCCGCTTTAGTCCTTTTTGGCTACTAACTTTTTTTATTTCCTCATTCGCTTTGAGTGAGGAACGCTGGCAAAACGATGCCTACATCCAAGACAGTTTTATTAAAATTGCTTTGGAGCGTGAATACAAAGAAACCAAATACCCTAAATTAATCCGCTGGAACAAACCCATTAAACTGTTCTTTGAAAGCGACAGTGGAGACGCTAGCTTGCAAAAAGAACTACTAAGTGTCCACGCTCAGCACCTTGCTCATATAACGGGGCTGTCTATTGACTTCACCAATGATCCTAAACAAGCAAATATTTTTGTTATTTTCACCACCTACGACAATATCGAAAACAAAGTCAGGCAATATATTGGCGACCCAGAAAAAATTCGCGCAGCGCTCAACGAAGCCATTTGCCTAGGAAATTTTAGTCGTAATGGAAAATACGAAATAACCAAGGGAAGTATTATTATTCCTGTTGATTATGCACGCAGAAAAGCACGTTTTTTGGACTGTATAGTGGAAGAAATCACCCAGCTGCTGGGACTCCCTAATGATTCCAATGATGTTTTTCCATCTGTATTTAATGATGTCAGCGTAGATACCTACCTTAGCCCACTGGATTATTTACTGCTTAAAGCTCTCTACTCTTCCCATCTCAAACCTGGAATGGATGTCGCACAAACAAAGGCAGCTTTTCCTAAAGTCTTAGCTGAGCTACACGCCAATAAAGACATAGAAAATGCGGCTCAGCGTGTCCAAAAATACAGTCTAAAAACCTACCTAGGTGACTAACTTTCCTCGTGAAAAATCAATCCGTAAACCCTGCCATAGATCAATATAATTAGCCTTTTCAACGACCATCTCATAAATTGTGCTTATTCACTCTGCTTTTCCTGCCCAACTTAGGTAAAATGCGCCAACTGAAAATTCATATCGGAGAGTCCTAATGTTTCCAGAGCTCAAAAATGACCGCTTCTTGCGCGCATTACTCAAACAACCTGTCGATACAACCCCTGTATGGATGATGAGACAAGCTGGACGCTACTTACCAGAATACCGCGCCAGCCGCGCCACAGCTGGTGATTTTTTGAGCCTTTGCAAAAACGATGCGTTCGCCTGCGAAGTTACACTTCAGCCACTTAAACGCTACGACTTAGACGCTGCAATCTTGTTTTCAGACATACTCACCATTCCCGACGCTATGGGATTGGGGTTGTATTTTGAAACGGGCGAAGGCCCTAAGTTTAGACATACTATTCGTAGCAAAGCCGATGTTGATGCCATCCCAGTAACGACAGCGAATGACTTAGGTTACGTAATGAAAGCCGTTACTACGATCCGTCATGCTTTAAATGGCGACGTGCCGTTGATCGGCTTTTCCGGTAGCCCATGGACACTTGCGACTTACATGGTAGAAGGTGGTTCTAGTAAGGACTTCCGTCACATCAAAGCCATGATGTATCGCTCACCTGAGACCTTACATGCGTTGTTAGACAAACTGGCTAAATCTGTTACAGCGTATCTTAACGGTCAAATATTAGCGGGCGCACAAGCGCTACAAATTTTTGATACTTGGGGTGGCGTATTAAGCGGTCCAATGTACCAACAGTTCTCTTTGCTCTACATGAAGCAAATCCTAGACGGCCTTATTCGTGTACACGAAGGCAAAAGAATCCCCGTTATTTTGTTCACTAAAAATGGCGGTCAATGGCTAGAAAACATGGCCGCAACGGGACCTGACGCACTTGGTTTAGATTGGACAACAGATATTGCAGAAGCGCGTGCTCGCGTTGGAAACAGTGTTGCGTTACAGGGCAACATTGACCCCTGCGTACTTTATGCTGGTAAAGATGTCATCGAACGTGAAGTCGAAAACGTCTTGTCTGGCTTCGGCACAGGCAGCGGTCATGTATTTAACCTAGGTCACGGCATCCACCAATTTGTGAACCCTGATCATCCAAAATACTTGATCGATGCGGTTCACGAGCTAGGACGAAAGTACCACGAACCTAAATATGATGACTTAGACGCTTTAAACGGCCTTTAAGAGCCTATTTATAAGCCATCATCAATCAACGCTAACCTTAATAGAACTAGAGGACTAAATTCTATTAAGGTTAAGCCACTAAAGACTCATATTCCTGCAAGCATAATTCTTCAGCACTCTTCTTCTGTTTCTTCCAAACTCCATCTGACGCCATTACCAGAGTGTCAAACGCCTCATCCACATAACAACAAACGTGATCAACACCACGCCAGTCCAACCAAGACAAACGTCCCAATAAACGCTCATTGGCAAGCGGTATCAATACTAGCCTCAGCTGCAAATTACTACTCGTGCCTTTGGCTTGATAACAGGCAAGGCTTTGAGGCGAAGACACACTGGATAATTGCACACCGACCCGGTTAGACAATAAAGCGGCAGTATCAGCAAAAAAAGACTCCGAACCCGCTATAAAATACTCGCTTGATGTTATTTTTTTCATTCCAAGCACTCCATTCCTATGAAGATATGTTCACTAAATGTAGATCATAATCATCGAGCCTGTAGCGACTTTTACAATAGAGTGGTATTTTTAGACTAATTAATGCTTTATTCGTATGGAGAAAAGAAATGAAACTAATTACGGCCATTGTTAAGCCTTTTAAACTTGATGAGGTGCGTGAAGCACTTTCTGAAATTGGGATTAACGGCATTACCGTCACAGAAGTGAAGGGTTTTGGGCGCCAACGAGGCCATACAGAACTTTACCGTGGCGCAGAATATGTTGTCGACTTTTTACCAAAAGTAAAACTAGAACTTGCTGTCGAAACAGACATGGTTGAACGCGCAATTGAAGCTATCCAGCACAGTGCGAATACAGGCAAAATTGGTGACGGGAAAATATTCGTTACTGCACTAGAGCAAATCATCCGTATTCGTACTGGTGAAACCGGTGCCGAAGCAATCTAAGCTATTGCCATCTAATTTGGGCAGTTAATTGCTATAAAATAAAAAAGAGGCCTCGGCCTCTTTTTTATTTTTGCAAAATCGTTGGTGCTAACCTTTATCAGGAACCTTAATAGACAGGGTTCCCAAGTAACGATTTTGACGTAACTCAATCTGACGAAAGATAGCAATGATCACAATACTAATCACCAAGTAGATAGCACCTGCCGCCAAGAAAATTTCCATCGGAGTATAGGTTCTAGCAATGATGGTTCGCGCCATACCCGTTAAATCCAAAATGGTAATAGTACTGGCCAATGCACTGCCTTTTAGCATCAAGATAATCTCGTTGCCATAAGCCGGTAACACGATGCCAAATGCACGAGGCAATAAGACTCGTCGGTACATCTGAAACTTTGTCATGCCAATTACTTTACATGCTTCCACTTCACCTTGCGGAATCGCTTGAATCGCGCCACGGAAGATCTCAGCGGTATAAGCAGAGGTATTCAGTGTAAAGGCAATAATGGCACACCAAAACGGCTCTCTCAGTATTGGCCATAAGAAACTATCTCGAACTGCATCAAATTGTGATGCGCCGTAATACACCAAAAAGATCTGAACCAACAGCGGTGTTCCACGAAAGAAAAAGATATAAGCAAAAGGTACCGCTCGAATCCATGCAACCGGTGAAATCCTTGCTAAAGCAATCGGCAAGGCAAAAATACCACCCAACACAATAGAAATAAGCACTAACTGAAGGCTAACCCAAGCTCCTTCCAGCAAACGAGGAAAATATTCAACAACAACCGAAAAATCCATACATTATCCCCTATTCAAACCACGGCTCGCTCGTTTTTCCATATAGGATACGAACACCATAGAGATAATGGTTAAAGCCAAATACATAAATGCCGCGACCAAATAAAACAAAAACGCTTGCTTGGTACTGCTCACTGCAATATTGGCTTTACGCATAATATCGTCTAGCCCGACAACAGACACCAGAGCGGTATCTTTTAGCAAAACCAGAAATAAATTCCCTAGCCCAGGCAGTGCAATTCGCCATACCTGCGGCAAAATAATACGATAGAACTTTCGAATTGGCCCCATTCCTAGAGCGATTGCCGCCTCATGTTGCCCTTTCGGAATAGACTGTAAAGCACCACGAAACACTTCTGTTGCATAGGCACCAAACGTCAAACCAAGTGCCGTCACACCCGCCGCAAATGCACCAACTTCAATATATTCGTCGTAACCAAATAAACCCGCTATCGCCATTAAAACACTGGTGGCACCAAAATAAATAATAAGCACAGTTAGCAGTTCAGGAATACCACGAATAATAGTGGTATAACCATTAGCGATCCATCGGATAACTGCGATAGAGGATAATTTAGCAGAAGCGCCTAATAATCCCAGAATCAAACCAACAAACAGCGAAGACAGCGCTAGCTCCAAGGTAACAACAGCACCTTGCAGCAGCTGATCACCGAATCCATGAAGATCAATCATAGTTTTTTCTCAGAGTAAGCTTAAAGTAGGTTTCTCGGCACGTTAGTACCGAGAAACTCTAAGAAATATCTACACTTAGTAGATAGAGAACGGGAAGTATTTAGCATTGATTTTCTGATAAGTACCGTCAGCCAGAATGGCATCAAGCGCTTTATTCAACTTCGCTTTCAACTTGTCATCGCCCTTACGAATAGCAATGGCAATGTTGTCTGTTTTCATGAAGGCATCACCTTTGAATTCAAATTTAGAACCGCTTTCTGATGTTTTCAACCAGTTATAAGTTGGCAATTCATCGGATAACACGATGTCCAAACGGCCAGAAATAAGATCTAGATAAACGTTGTCTTGGTTATCATAGAATTTCAAGTTAGCTTTACCAGCGAAATTGTCTTCAAGATATTGAGCGCCTAGAGTAGCACGCTGCGCACCGATGGTTTTTCCGTCTAGCTTAGCAAGATCAAATTTTTCACCAACGCGCCCCATGAAACGCAAACCGCCTGAGTAATATTTGTTAGTGAAATCAACAACTTTCAAACGATCTTCAGTGATAGACATAGACGCAATGATCGCATCAAATTTGCGTACTTTAAGTCCTGGAATCAAACCATCCCAATCCTGAGTTAGAATTTCACAATCAGCTTCCATTTTTGCACACAATGCGCGAGCAATATCAACGTCAAAACCTTGTGGCTTGCCAGCTTCGTCAATAAAGTTAAACGGTGCCCAAGCCCCTTCCGTTACGAAACGAACTTTATCTGCAGCTTGTACGGAAACAGCTGACAATGCTGCCGTTAACAACAACGCTGAACCCAAAACCATTTTTTTCAATTTCATTGTAATCCCCTTAGTGTATTTGTTTATTTAATCATTTTATATTTTAGAGTTTATTGCTTGAATAACGAAATATTAACTAAAAAACGCTGGATAAAAACGCCTTACAGCGTTCTGATTTTGGTGAACCAAACACTTGATCAGGCGTGCCTTTTTCTTCCACCACACCCTGATGCAGAAACACAACTTCACTAGATACTTCACGGGCAAAGTTCATTTCATGTGTCACAATAAGCATAGTACGCCCTTCTTCTGCCAAATTGCGCATAACAGTCAGCACTTCACCTACTAGCTCTGGATCTAGCGCTGATGTCGGCTCATCAAACAGAATCACTTGAGGATCCATAGCCAATGTTCTAGCGATAGCAACACGTTGCTGTTGACCACCAGAAAGTTGATTAGGATACATGTCCTTTTTCTCTGCGATACCGACCTTCCGCAATAAATGCTCAGCGTATTCAGCGACTTCCTGCTTAGGACGTTTTAGAACATGAAGCGGTCCTTCCATCACATTCTGTAAAATCGTCATGTGCGGCCATAAATTAAAACTTTGAAAAACAAAGCCTATTTGCTGGCGCATTTGAGTAAGCTGCTTCATGTTGTTGGCGACTAAATCCGATTCACCTTGAATCAAATCAAGTTTAGTACCATTAAAAAGAATATCGCCTCGGGTGGGGTTCTCAAGCAGGTTAACACAGCGTAAAAAAGTACTTTTACCTGAGCCACTAGAACCAAGAATTGAAATGACGTCACCATCGTAAGCTTTTAGGGAAATCCCCTTTAACACCTCAATATCACCAAACGTTTTGTGGATATCAATGAGCTCTAACGCCGGGACTTTCGACATGTTTTATACCTTCTTTTATTTTATGAACTTATTATTTTTACCGTGATAACAACGCAACTCTTTAATTGGCAACTAGCTAATCAAACAATCAGCTTATGCAATCAAGTAGAATACAAAAATCACGCCAAGAACAATGTAACCCGTATTTTAAGTTACTTTTTCCAAAGCCGCCTCTTTTTCTTGTCCATTTGGACAGGGGTAGCGCTTTTATTATGAATTTTATTACGTTCTTCTCTTGGCGTAATACCAAAAAAACCTTTGTAGGTTGTACTAAAATGAGGCGCAGATCCAAATCCACACTCCACACCAATCTCTGTAATTGCTTTATCCGTTTGAGTGATCAATTGCTTAGCATGCTGTAAACGTAATTCTAGATAATAACGCGACGGCACAATATCTAAATTACCTTTAAACAGTCGCTCTAGATGTCGCCTAGAAACACCAACATGATAAGCAATATCATCAGATGACAATGGCTCTTGAATATTTGCTTCCATTAGCTGAACTGCTTCAACGAGCTTAGGTTGACCTGTACCAATACGAGCCTGAAGAGGAATTCTTTGCGGATCTTCATGCGTACGAATTCGCTCACAAACAAATTGCTCAGAAATACTACTAGCAAGCGTCATACCATGCTGCTTACCTATAAGAAAAAGCATCATATCCATCGCTGCTGTACCACCGCTGCAAGTATAACGGTCTCTATCAACTTCAAAAAGGTGATTAGAAACGATCGTTTGTAAAAATTCATCACGCAAGTTAGCAAGACTGCGCCAATGAATCGTGGCTCGGTAGCCATCCAATAGTCCGGCTTTCGCCAATAAATAGCTTCCTGTACATACCCCACCAAGTCCAACCTGTTTTTTTGCTTGTTTTTTTATCCAATTTTCTAAAGTCAGACTTTCGTTTTTTATCACTGGCGATGCACCACACACAAAAATCGCATCTAAATCGCTTGGCGCATCACTTGTTAGATAGTCTGAAACGGTTGTAACCCCCGTACTTGAAGGTATTTCTCTTTCTTCATGGCTAATAGTACAAAAAGAATAAAGCTCTTTTCCTGTCACCCAGTTCGCCATATGCAATGTTTCAATAGCGGAAGAAAAACCCAACATAGAATAGTGTGGCAAGAGCAAAAAACCGTATTTTAACGGCTTTTTACTTGCCTGCATGATTTCTCTTGATGCGAATTCGGTCTTGTACAAAATATTATCCTGCGAACTATAGACAAAAAAGGAGTTTATTTCGTTTAAAATGGATAACAAAGGTTTTTTTCGTATTGAGCAAGGCTTTTTTAGTCCGATTAACCAGACATCATAACAATATGTCGCAATTAGATAAGTTAGTAGCTATCAAAGGAGTGAAATTTTCATAATAATCATATCCAGAGTCCAAACCGAATACTTTCGTAAAATTGCATTAACAACTAGTTTTATTAAGAACACCACTCACGAGGGATGAGTTCTAATGACTGATTACAAAAAAAACGAATTAATCGAACGTGTTGAAGTAGAAATAAACGAAAACTTTAGCACTGCAGAAGCGAACAACTTGATTCAACTTGCCCACCTCTACTTCCAGGACTCTTTAACGGAAGATTTGGTCAATGAGTCGATAGAAAATCTATACGGCACAATTATCTGCTTATGGGATTTCTTACAGCAACGCCCAGTAAACCAACCTAAGGTTCGTGTCTACAATCCGAACTACGAAGAGCACAGCTGGCAATCAACTCATACCGTTATCGAAATTTTAACGGATGACATGCCTTTCCTTGTCTCATCTTTCAATATGGCACTGGTTCGTCTTGGCCACACAATTCACCTAACAGCGCACCCAGTCGTACCAGTTGATCGTAATAAAAAAGGTGAACTACAAGGCATCGATTCGTCTTCAAAATCACACGAAGCCTTGATGCGCTTTGAAATCGATCGTTTGTCCGACATCAACTTGCTGGATGAAATTAAAGAAGAACTACTTAACAGCTTAGTCGATGTAAAGAAAACTGTCGCAGACTGGCCTACAATGAAAGCCAAACTAAGCGACATTATCAGCGAATCAGAACAACTTGCGCATCTAAAAAAGAATGAAGAACATCAGGAAATTCTTGATTTCTTACGCTGGGTTGCCAATGACCACTTCACCTTTATCGGCTTCCGCGCTTACGACCTTGCGGTCGAAGGCGACGAAACACACCTTAAATTGGTTGAAGGCTCAGGTCTAGGAACCTTCCGCGACATCAACGATAAGAAAGTAAAACGCGATATCGTTTTACAAGACAACCTAGCTAAATTAGCAGTAGACCCTAGTAACATTCTTGTTTTAACCAAGTCCACGGCGGTCTCCACTGTGCACCGCCCTGTCCACCTTGATTACCTAGGTGTAAAACGCTTTGATAAAAAAGGCAATGTCATAGGCGAATGGCGCTTCTTTGGTCTGTATTCATCTGCCGCTTATATCGCTCGCCTGCAAGATGTTCCGTTATTGCGCAAAAAACTGAATATCATTGTTGAAAAAGCCAATGTGGATCCAAATAGCCACAAGGGTAAAAATCTTAAGCACATTTTAAACAGCTACCCTCGTGATGAGATGCTGCAAGCTCCAGTTGATGAGCTTTTTGGTACCATCGAAAGCATCCTTGCCATTCAAGAACGCCGTCAATTGCGCGTATTCCTTCGCAAAGACATCTATGGCCGTTTCCTGAACGCCTTGGTTTACGTACCACGTGATCGTTACAACACGGAATTGCGTATGAAGATGCAAGACATCTTGATGAACGCTTGTAACGGTACTAGCTCTGAATTCAACGTACAATTCTCACAGCTTGTTTTAGCGCGCGTTAACTTCACTATTCAAATTGCGGACCCTAAACAAAGCCCGACCATCGATGCAGAAGATATTCAGCGTAAGATGCAAGATGCAATGAGCTCATGGGAAGACAAACTGCTAATGGCGCTCCATAAGAGCCATGGCGAAGAAAATGGCAACATCCTTTTCAACGACTATGTACCTTATTTGCCAGCGGCTTATCGTGAAGATTTCTCTCCAAACGCAGCTGTTTTAGACATTGAACGTTTAGGACAACTCGCTGGTGAAGGTGATATTTCAACACATATTTACCGTCAAGTTGGACAAACAAAGAATAATTACTTTTTCAAAGTATATGGCGCGGGTACAACGCTTATCTTGTCTGATGTATTACCTATTTTGGAATGCATGGGGCTACGAGTACTAGAAGCTCGCCCATATGAGCTAGACCAAAATGGTGACGGCACAGCGAACACATGGGTAGTTGAATTTGCCATCAGTGTTGATGCTGATATCAATCTTGATAAAAACTCTCAGCGTGAAGCTTTCCAAGATGCGTTTAACCAAGTCTTCAGCCGTCGTGTTGAAAATGACCGCTTTAACGCCTTAGTACTAAGCGCTTCCTTAACATGGCGTCAAGTCACCATGTTACGTGCGTTGACCAAGTACTTGATGCAATTACAAGTGCCTTTCTCTTTGCAGTACATGCAGCAAACTCTAGAGAAAAATGCAGGCATCGCTCGTCTATTGGTTCAGCTATTCGAACAACGTTTCGACCCTAGCCAAGAAGCAAAACGTGACGAGAAAGTTCAAAAGCTGCTTGAGAAAATCGATCTAGAATTAGATCAAGTTGCTAACTTGGACGAAGACCGCATTCTGAAACACTACCTTTCCGTGATTCAGGCAATGCTGCGTACCAACTTCTACCAAGCCGGCTCTGAAGGCGAAGTCAAAGATTACGTTTCTTTCAAACTAGACCCAACACTGATTCCAGCAGTACCGCTACCAAGACCGAAATTCGAAATTTTCGTTTATGCGCCGTGGGTAGAAGGTATACACATGCGCGGCGGTAAAGTCGCTCGTGGTGGTTTACGCTGGTCTGACCGTATGGAAGATTTCCGTACTGAAGTACTCGGCCTAGTAAAAGCTCAAATGGTGAAAAACGCTGTCATCGTTCCATCTGGAGCAAAAGGTGGTTTCGTTGCTAAACAATTGAAAAAGAACGCTTCTCGTGAAGAAGTACAAGCAGAAGTTATCCACTGCTACACCACCTTCATTAGTGGCTTGCTAGACATTACTGACAACCTTGTTCAAAACGAAGTGGTACCACCACTATCTGTACTTCGCTACGACGAAGACGACCCGTACTTGGTAGTAGCAGCAGATAAAGGCACAGCAACTTTCTCTGACTTGGCAAACAGTATTTCTGCGAAATATGGTTTCTGGTTAGGCGATGCTTTTGCTTCCGGTGGCTCTAATGGTTACGACCATAAAAAAATGGGCATCACGGCTCGCGGCGCTTGGGAATCCGTTAAACGTCAATTCAAAGAAATCGGCATCGATTGTCAAACAACTGACTTCACCACGGTTGGTATCGGCGACATGGCGGGCGACGTATTTGGTAACGGCATGCTGTTATCGAAACACACTTGCCTAATCGCAGCGTTTAACCACATGCATATCTTTATCGATCCAACACCCGATGCGGCGACGTCTTTTGTTGAACGTGAGCGCATGTTTAAACTGCCTCGCTCTTCTTGGGAAGATTACAACAAAGAGCTTATTTCGAAAGGCGGCGGTATTTTCAATCGCTCTGCGAAGTCCATTCCAATCAATGCGGATATTCGTAAAGCTTTGGGCATTGAAGGCAATATTAAATCTATGGCACCAACAGATTTGATCAACGCCATTCTAAAAGCGCCCGTTGATCTACTGTGGAACGGTGGCATCGGCACCTACGTTAAATCTGAAGGCGAGTCCCACGCAGACGCAGGCGACAGCGCTAACAATGGACTACGCGTAAATGGTAAAGAGCTTCGCTGTAAAATCGTTGGTGAAGGCGGCAACCTAGGCTTAACACAGCTAGGCCGTATTGAATTTGCCCAGAAAGGCGGTTCAATCAGCACCGATGCAATCGATAACTCTGCGGGTGTAGACAGCTCGGATCACGAAGTAAACATCAAGATCCTACTAAACCGCGTAGTTGAAAATGGCGATTTGACCGAGAAGCAACGTAACAGCTTGCTTGCAGAAATGACCGACGAAGTAGGTAACCTAGTATTGCGTCATAACCGCGGACAAAGTCATGTTTTGTCCTTGGCAAATGCGCAAGCACCAGTGCGTCTAGCGGATCATTGGCGTTTGATTCAATCTCTTGTCCGTGAAGGCCGTTTGAATCGTGAAATCGAGTACTTGCCTAGCGATGTTCAGATCAAAAAACGCTTAAACAAAGGTCAAGGCTTAACTCGTCCTGAAATTTCTGTACTACTGGCTTATTCGAAAATCAAATTGTCTGAGCAATTGGTAGAAGACGGTATTGGTGAAGATGTCGACTTGACCACTCAAATCAATGAGTACTTCCCCACTCAGTTGACCAAACACTTCGGCGGCCAAATGGCGTCACATCCGTTGATTCAAGAAATCATTGCTGGACATGTGACGAACAACCTAGGTAATCGAATGGGGCCAACTTTCAGCACCTACATGCAAGAAGAGACCGGCGCGTCTTCTTTGAATGTTGTTCGTGCTTACATGGCTGCGGAAGACATATTTGGCATTCCAGCACTTTGGGATGCGATTAACGGTCTAGACTTCATAGTAGCTAACCCTGTATTAAACAGCTTGTTGATCCGCATTCAGGGACTTCTAGAGCGTGCGACACTTTGGCTATTACGTAATACTCGCGAAAGCTTGTCTATTCAACGCTTAAAAGACACTTATAAACCAGGTGTTGAAGTGATTAGAGCCAATATGCAGGCGATTTTGACAGAATCTAGCCAAGCGCATCTGGCCGATATTGCAGCAAGCCTTGTCGAGCAAAATATCCCAGTAGAAGTAGCGGAAAGACTATCGTCTCTTCATTACCTGTTCTACGGATTAGACATCATTCGCGTCGCGGCAAATACCGAGACCGAAGTATTAGATGTCGCTCAAACTTACTTCGCGCTTGAAATGGACTTAGAGTTACATTGGTTGCGCCATAAAGTTAGTGAGTTATCAGCTGACGATATGTGGCAACGTCGTGCAAAAGCAGGCCTAGGCGACGAAGTGGATAATAGTTTAAGAACCCTCACCCAAGAGGTCATTCAGTCCAGTGTCGATATCAAGAAACTGGAACAACGTCTGACTCATTGGCGCGAATCAAATAATGACAGCATCAAGCATTACCGTGCGACTTTTAGTGAAATAAAAGCCGAAAGCGAATTAACACTTGCTATGGTAACTGTCGCTATTCGTGAGTTGAGAAATCTGATATAAACCTATAGGTGGCTGCCATTGCTGCCACCTATTTTTAAGAGGTCTTTTTTTGAGATGGATAGAAAAGTGACACAACAAGTAACGAGAGCAACCTTTGACGAAGTAATGGTTCCTAACTACGCACCTTCTGCGATTATTCCAGTGCGTGGCGAAGGCTCTCGCGTATGGGACAAAGAAGGCAAAGAATACATCGATTTTGCAGGCGGCATTGCTGTTACTGCATTGGGTCATTCCAATCCAACTCTAGTCAACGTCATGCGTGAGCAAGCTGGGCAACTTTGGCACTTATCAAATACCATGACCAATGAGCCAGCACTACGATTGGCCAAAAAGTTGACTGAAAAGACCTTCGCTGACCGCGTTTTCTTTGCAAACAGTGGCGCTGAAGCCAACGAAGCTGCTTTTAAACTCGCTCGCCGTTACGCGTTTGATAATTTTGGTCCAGAAAAAAACGAAATTATCGCCTTTTATAAGTCTTTCCACGGTCGTACATTATTTACCGTTTCAGTAGGCGGACAAGCAAAATATAAAGAAGGCTTTGAACCTACTCCAGGTGGCATAAAGCATTGCGACTACAATAACATTGAGCAACTTAAAGCAATTATTAGCGATAAAACATGTGCCGTTGTGATGGAACCAATTCAAGGTGAAGGCGGAATTATTCCAGCCGACATTGAATTTGCCAAACAAGTACGTGAATTGTGTGATCAATACAATGCGTTATTGGTTTATGACGAAGTGCAATCCGGTGTAGGCCGTACAGGCACGCTATACGCTTACGAGCAACTTGGCGTAAAACCTGACGTCTTAACCACTGCAAAAGCACTAGGCAATGGCTTCCCTGTAAGTGCAATGCTAGCGACAGAAAAAGCAGCAAAAAGCTTAGCATTTGGTACTCATGGTAGTACTTACGGCGGCAACCCAATGGCTTGCGCTATCGCTGAAGCGGTTATTGATATCATCGACACGCCTGAAGTATTAGGCGGTGTTGCGAAGCGTCACGATCTATTTGTTGAAGGCCTAAAAGCCATTAACGAAAAGTACCATGTCTTTAAAGACATTCGTGGCATGGGTCTTCTAATCGGTGCGGAAGTGATTGATAGCCTTGCAGGCAAAGCCGGCGAGATTGTTAAAGCATCTGCGGAAGAAGGTCTATTTGTTCTTATTGCGGGTCCAAACGTTCTACGTTTAGCGCCATCTTTGATTATCACTGAACAAGACATTGCAGATGGCCTTGCTCGACTTGATAAAGCCGTTGCGACAGTGATAGCTAACAACAAAGCTGCGTAAGCAATTAAGTACTAGGTAACATATTTAAAAATCGGACTTCGGTCCGATTTTTTATTTAATCCATACAGATAGAAATAAGTTTACTAAACGCCCCTTCTCCTCCCACTTTAACTTGCGTTAACTCTCCATTATCTACTATTAGTTGGGTCATTATACGTGATGGCATTTTCATTGCTCGCCCTTGCTCAAAAATTGCCTGCTGATAACCAAAGTGTCTATTTAAATAACAAGCAAGCGCTCCGTTCGAGCTACCTGTCGCGGATTCTTCTGGAATACCCACGGCTGGTGCGAAGTTTCGGCAACTTGCCGTATAGATGGCCTCTGGTGGGTTCATTTCAAAAACATGAAACCCAATACATTGATGCTGCTGACAGAAACGCGTTATCGCATCACTATCAACCTCAAGACAATCCAACACGCCATAGGGTACAGGAATCATCACATCAACCAACCCAGTAGATACAGCTTGAATAGGCAAACCAGATTGAGCAATAAGCTGAGGCTGAAGACCTAACATAGGGGCGATGTCTTCTGCGCTAAATTCAGCCGACCAAATTGGCAAACTTTGACTCATCAACACATCGCCCTTTAATAACACCTCAACAGCTAAGATTCCCGCTTTTGTTTCCTGTTGATAACTTCCTGCCGAAATGTGCTGTAAATGGCGCAATAACCAAAATACACTTAAGGTAGCGTGACCACAAAAGTCGACTTCTACGGTTGGGGTAAAAAAAGCCAACTGGAAATCTGCTTTATCACTTTGGCTAACAAAAGCAGTTTCAGAAACACCAACTTGCTTAGCAATAGATTGCTTTTGCAGATCCGATAGCGCATCAGCATGCAAAACCACACCGGCTAAATTTCCTCCTTGCCCTGAAATAGAAAAAGCTCGGACTAAATACACATCAACCTGTGACATATAACACTCCCATTGCTCTCATAGTGTCAATTCACCCTCAATTACCTTCAATATACAGTCACCATAATGGATTATCGTCTTTTTTGCTGATTCCTTAAGGGGTGT
Source organism: Marinomonas sp. ef1 (assembly GCF_002806845.1). Taxonomy (NCBI): domain Bacteria; kingdom Pseudomonadati; phylum Pseudomonadota; class Gammaproteobacteria; order Oceanospirillales; family Oceanospirillaceae; genus Marinomonas; species Marinomonas sp. ef1. Next base: position 154,330 of record NZ_NHTT01000009.1, read on the forward strand.
TTGATTGTGATTATCACTTTACTGGTTTAAGCTCCGGTAAAGCGCCATTAAACAACCCTGCGTAAATCAATGGCTTATGAAGTATTCAACTTATAGAGAAACTAAACCGTGTTTCAATCTTTCTTTCCCAAACCTAAATTATTTTTTCTTAGTTTTGCCCTGTGGGCACTTGTGTGTGTTATTAGCTGGTATGCAAAAGTCCAAGACTTAGGAGGCATCTTAAGCCTTGGCTCGCTATTTGGCGTTCATTTTCCTGTGGCGTTAGCCGAAGGTGCAGATGCCGCGGCACAAGCAGCCTTTAAGAGCGCACAAGATTCAGCACTCGATATTTGGTTATACCAATATATGGCCGCTTGTTATGCCATATTCATTGGTGGCTGGATGGCCTATGGCGGACAAAAATGGGGGAAATGGTCAGTTATAGGTTCGGGGCTGATTATTTTTATCACTTGGTTTCAGGTTCAGCTTGGCGTCATGATGAATGAGTGGTACGGCACATTTTACGACCTAATTCAAAAAGCCCTTAGCAGCCCAAATAGCATCACTATAGGCAGTTTTTACGCGCAGCTATCTACAGTATCCATCATCGTTTTTGTATCAGTAGTTGTCGCCGTTTTAAGCAATTTTTTTATCAGTCACTACGTCTTCCGATGGAGGACTTCTATGACAGATTATTACACATCAAAATGGCAACAAGTCCGTCATATCGAAGGTGCCGCACAGCGCATCCAAGAAGACACTATGCGCTTTGCATCTATATTAGAAAGCCTAGGAGTTCGCTTTCTAAATGCTGTCATGACCCTACTCGCTTTTTTACCAATATTGTGGGGGTTATCAAGCTATGTAAAAGAAATACCGTTCATAGGCGAAGTCCCACAGCCACTGGTTTTTGTCGCAATCATTTGGTCTATTTTTGGTACAGTATTACTTGCATTAGCAGGCATTAAACTTCCAGGCCTTGAGTTTAAAAACCAGCGAGTAGAAGCGGCTTACCGAAAAGAATTAGTCTATGGAGAAGATTATGAAGATCGAGCAGAACCTCTGACACTTAACGAGCTATTCGCCAACGTTCGTAAAAACTATTTTAGACTTTACGGCCATTACTTATATTTTAACGTAGTTCGCTATTCCTATATTTATATGGGCCAATTTGTACCACTAATTATACTTGCTCCATCCATCGTCGCTGGAGCCTTCACACTGGGTATTATGCAACGCATTCTTAGTGCTTTTAATCAAGTAGAAGGCTCATTCCAATTCTTAGTTAGTTCTTGGACAACCATTGTTGAACTGCTATCAATTTACAAACGTCTGAAAGCCTTTGAGGCCGTTATAAATGGTGGGGAACTACCTGAAGAAGATCTAAAGTTTGTCGAAAAAGATAACACATTCTAGCATTCACTAAATGTAGATTTTAGACATAAAAAAGCCCTGCCAGATAAAATCTAGCGGGGCTTTTTATTGTGTAACATCTTTTAAATCAATAGGATAACAACTTAAAATCAAACGTTAATATTGATATTTTGCCCTAAGTTATCCGTCGTGGTGTGTGATCCACTACTCGCAGCTGGCGTAACGTTTTTTGCGGCTTCGGCCAATAAAGCAAGATTTTGTTCCGCTTTTTGTTGCTGAGCAGCCTTGGCTAAATTAGCGCTATAGACTTCACTCGCATAATCCATCGCAGGACTGCTAACACCATTAATGCTTGGCATTCTTCCTCCTATCAATTGTGAATGGTAGATCGAAAAAAACTGATCAATGGCCAAAGTATAGCGGGTGATTGGCTAATTTACGAACACCTTTTTGTAATTTGGAAGCAAAATACAGAGTTTAGATTTTGTCATCATTAACAAAACTATCCCAATACTGACTCACCAAGTTCTGGTTATCAACTAGCATATCCTTTTGAACCACTCGACCCTGTTGCTGCAAGCTCAACCTATGAGTAAGAGACCTATAAAGAGTATAGGTATCGGTCATTTTTTCAGCCTGCTCAGCACCAATCAAGCCAACTAAAGCAGCCGCTTCTAGCTGGCGAACATTGTCGGAAAATCGCATCAGCTCAGGGTATTTACATGACCAAGCCAACACCATGTATTGCACCATGAATTCAATATCAATGATGCCACCAGCACCTTGCTTAAGATCAAAACCTTGCTCTTTGCCACCAGTATCAAGATGAGCACGCATCTTCTCACGCATCTTGATGACTTCAGCTTTAAGTTCATTGCGATCTCGCGCTGAAGCAATAATCTCTTTACGGCACTCTTCAAATTTAGCAAGTAAATTAGGTTCACCGGCCAAACCGCGTGAACGAGTCAAGGCTTGATGCTCCCAAACCCAAGCTTCTTTTTGCTGATAATCTTTAAAAGCTTCTAAACTAGAAACCAACAAGCCAGAGTTACCCGAAGGACGCAAACGCATATCTACTTCGTATAAGCGACCAGCAGCAGTAAAGCTGGTAATCATGTGAATTAAACGCTGCCCGAGACGAGTATAGAAAGTGAGATTGTCGATACTTCGATCGCCGTCTGTACTTCCGTTTGCCTGTGCATCGTGAATAAATACAAGATCGAGGTCTGAATCGTAACCAAGCTCCCAACCACCTGACTTACCATAACCAATAATCGCCAGTTGTGGAGTGAAAGCAACCTCGCCTTGGCTTACTGGAAAGCCATGTTTCTTAGTCAAATATTGCCAAGATTGCTGCAACACCTGATCTAAAAGTACTTCTGCCAACCACGTTAAGTGATCACTCACTTTCATTACAGGTAGTATTTCTGTTATATCGCAGGCAGCTATACGCAAGATAATAGAACGCCTAAAGCGACGCATAGCATCCATCTGAGCTTCTTCATCGTCTTCAGGTAATCGCAGTAATATTTGCTGAAGCTCTTCCGCTAGCATGGTTTTATCTGGTGGTGAAAATAGCGTATTGGCGTCTAGCAGTTCGTCCAGCAATGCTGGCGTCGTCGAAATCGCTTCGGTAAACCACACACTTTCTCGACACAATCGAATAAGATGCGTCAGCGCTGTTTGATTTTCACACAACAAGACTAAATAGGCAGTACGACGTAACACCGCTTCTAAAATAGGGAAAACACGTTCTAATACCAAATCTGGATTGGCTTCGTCTGTTAATTTAGAAATCAGAGCCGCTAAAAATACAGCAAGTCGTTCATGACCGATAGGCTGCATAAACACTACGGTGCGAGAGCTAAGCAACTGCGAAATACGTGAAATACTCGCTTCTTGATCTTGCCAAGAAATCAGCTCAATCGCGTCTTGTATGGCTTCTCGATCCTCTGGATGCTTGATCAATAAACGCCATGTTTCCTGATTTTTCACTTCTTCAGTGCTTTCGTGACCATCATCGATTAATGCCACAAAAGAACGATGTACATTTTTGCGCACTTCCCAAAGACGTTTATCCAATGCCTCCCAAGAAGGGAAACCAACAATTAATGCAATGCGCGTACGTGCCCGATCATCTTCTGGCAATAGCTGCGTTTGCTCGTCATTCACCGCCTGCAATGCATGCTCGGTGCGACGTAAAAGTAAATACGCCTCACGCAATTGATCCATTTCTTCGACAGGCAAATAATCCTGTTGAGCAAGGTAAGGTAACACTTTCAACAAGGCTGGCGTTTGCAAGCCCTGATCTCGACCACCGTGTAATATCTGCAAAGCTTGGGCAATAAATTCAACTTCACGAATTCCCCCCTCGCCTAATTTAATATTGTGCTCAATGCCTTTGCGACGCACCTCTTTAGCAATCATTTGTTTCAAGTCACGCAATGCACCTATCGCCCCAAAATCGAGATATTTGCGATACACAAAAGGCTTACGTAATGCTTCAAATTCGCGCACATCCAAGGTGTTACCAGACATGACACGAGCCTTGATCATGGCGTAACGTTCCCAGTCTCGACCTTGATCTTGGTAATAATTTTCCAACGAATCCATGTTTAATACTAAAGCACCAGACTGACCAAACGGCCGCAAACGCATGTCGACTCTAAAAACAAAGCCATCGGCGTTGACCTGATCTAGATGCTGAATCAGTTTTTGACCAAGCTTGGTAAAGTACTCTTGATGTGACAGACTTTTCTTTCCGCCTTGAGTATCACCATGTTCACGAAAGGCAAAAATTAAATCTATATCAGAAGACAGGTTTAGTTCGTTTCCGCCAAGTTTCCCCATACCGATCACAATCATCGACTGAGGTAAGCCCTTGCTATCCAACGCCTGACCGTACAAGGCAAGATAGTGCTGCGTTGTCCATTGAAGGCTGGCATTCACACATGCATCCGCTAACGCGCTTAAACGTGACGTCAGCTCGGTCAATGAAAGCCGCTGCTGAATGTCCAAAGCTATTAACCGTACCATCCACCACTGACGATACAAACGCAAACGTTTGATAAAACCGGCTTCATCTAATGGCTCTAGTGATTCTGTCTGGCAAGCACTCGCCTCGCATGAAAAAAATGCTTCGCCAGCCATCAAGGCTTCTTTGGACGGCTTTTCAGGTAGCTTTTTAAGCGCCAACAAATCATCTAACCAATGGGGAAAACGAGTAAATTGCTGATGTAAATAATCACTCAAGATCCACAAGGGTTCTAATATATCAATTTGCTCTTGGTTTAATGAATCAAGCCCGTGCCTTTCTCGAGCATCTTGGACATGCTCCAATAACAAGGCACGAGAAGAGGATTGTTCACAAAATATCGCGTAGTTAGGGTTCAAATGCGGAGGTGTCACAGGGCTTCCTTACAAAATCTTCTTTTTATTTTTACACAGCTTGCTGGTTTAACCATTGCCCAACTGTCAACATGGTAATGCCAATTTGAGTCATGCCTGCGAGTTTTTTCAGCAACAAGTCTTCTTCCTCTACAAGTTGTTGTTCCAATTCGCCATCTAAGCACCCTAGCGCTTGCGCTAATTCATTGGGCAAACAGGCTCTCAATTGAACCATAGAATGGCGAAGGGGCTGCATAAGTGCTTCGTCTTTCATAAAATACATTGCTTCCCAATAAACTAACCACACTTCGTACCAATATGCGGCTAATTCGAATGGATTAGAAGTATTAACAGGCTTGTTAGGAAATTCAATCTGTCCGTATTTTAAACGCACGCCTTTTTGCGCCTTTGAAACAATACTGACCTGAACCGGCACACGCTCTGCAAGTTGCAACGCAAACTGATACAAACCCGCCTCGTCGCCCTCTTTCAGCTCCAGTTCTAACTCACAAATCGCGTCCTCACCATAAGGAGAGGTTACCAAACCTTGATCGCAAACCACTTCCATTTTGGTTTCTTGAGATTTGATGTTCCAAACTTGTCTCTCAAAGTCCGTACGATAGACTTCAATCAGCTTGCTACACCAAAACATATCTTGTAATGATTCGGGCAAAGGGACGTCACTTAATAAAGACAAATCCAATTGATCGCTAGGCACAAACCACTCCCATTCACCACGAGCATGCATGCCGACGCGGTTACTGCCTCGCGTTTTTACGGTTTGAATAAACTTATTGTTAACAGCACGAATACGCAGTGCCATACCGCCTTGCATGAGATCTGCGCCTTCCGTATCAAAATACGCATTCATCAAGGCCAACGTAGGCTGACGAGATTGTTCATTAGTGTCAGAAGATGCACAAATTTCATCAAGAAAATCACTTGCGGACTTGAGATACTCTGAGTGAAGCATTAACTTTAGCTCTAGCTCGGTAGCCATAATATACGAACCTCTAAAACCTTTGCTGTTGAGCAAACAACAAAGAAAAAATAATGTGCGAGCAAGTGTACCAGATGCCTAGCTTACAGTAGTAATATTCGAAAATAACTCGGATTCAAGGAATATCCTTTATGCCCGCACTTCCCTCTCTTATCAGTATGATGTCTCAACTTATTGCCTCGCCCTCTATCAGTTGTAGTCAAGCCCATTGGGATCAGTCAAATAAAGGTGTGATTCAATTGCTTGAAAGCTGGCTTAGTTCCCAAGGCTTTCAGTGCGAAGTCATGCCATTGCCAGACCAACCTAATAAGTTCAATCTGATTGCGACACTCGGAACTGGTGATGGTGGTTTAGTGCTTTCAGGTCACACTGATACGGTTCCTTACGATAAAGGCCGTTGGAAATCAGACCCATTTAAATTGGAAGAAAGAGAGCAAAAACTTTACGGCCTTGGCAGCTGTGATATGAAAGGCTTCTTCGCCATTGTGCTCGATACCATTCGACAAATGCAGCTATCTAACTTAAAACAGCCGCTTATCATTCTGGCGACCGCTGATGAAGAAAGCTCAATGTCTGGTGCAAGAGCCTTGGTTGAACGAGGTTCGTTAAAGGCACGATACGCTTTGATCGGTGAACCCACATCATTAACGCCCATTTATGCTCACAAAGGCATTATGATGGAACGTATCCAAGTCACTGGCCAATCAGGGCATTCTTCTAATCCCTCGCTGGGAAACAATGCACTGGATGCCATGCACGATGTAATGTCAGAATTAATGGCATTTCGTCAGCAACTTAAAGCAAACTATCGCGATGCCAGCTTTGTCATTGACTACCCAACGATGAACTTTGGCTGCATTCATGGCGGAGATAACCCAAACCGTATTTGCGGACGCTGTGAGCTGGAGTTTGATTTACGAGCACTACCAGGTATGAGCAACCAAGCATTAATGGCGGAAATTGCTCAGATATTGCCGCGTATCGAAGAAAAAACTGGCACAATAATACAACTAAATAGTTTATTTCCTGATGTTCCGTCTTTTTATACGCCAGTCGAATCGGATATCATAAAAGCCTGTGAAGCCTTAACTAATCGCCAAGCGAGTACTGTAGCATTTGCAACAGAAGGTTCTTTCCTGAATCAAATGGGTATGGAAACCTTAATTTTAGGGCCTGGCTCTATAGATCAAGCCCATCAACCAAATGAATTTATGGCGCTAGATCAAATTCAACCTATGCAAGAGGTAATTCGCGGTCTAATCGAGCGTTTTTGCCTTAAATTAAACGAGCAAAAAAATGAGGAATAGCGTGACAGAAGAATTCAATTATGTGGACTGGTTCCGCCATTCTTCCCCCTATATTAATGCCCATAGGGGAAAAACCTTTGTCATATTGATTCCAGGTGAGGCGGTAGAGTGCGCTCACTTTTCAAGCATTATTCACGACCTTGCCTTGCTGGACTCATTAGGAATTCGTCTTGTCTTAGTACAAGGCGCCCGCCCACAAATTAGTCGAGTATTAACCAATAGACATTTAACCAGCCGCGTTGAAGACGATTATCGTGTCACGCCACAAGATCAGCTACTGGATATTATCCAAGCGTCTGCGGCAGTGCGAGTCCAACTTGAAGCTCAGCTATCTATGGGACTATCGAATACCCCAATGGATGGCGCTAGATTAAAAGTATGTAGCGGGAATTATGTTATCGCCAGACCTTTAGGTGTAGTTGATGGCATAGATTATGGTCACACAGGTGAAGTTCGCCGAATCGATACCGAAGCAATTTTTCGATTACTTGAAGATGACAACATGGTGCTTTTGCCTCACCTTGGCTTTTCACCTACAGGTGAAGTATTCAACCTAAAAAGCGAAGACGTTGCCATTCAAGCAGCAATACAGCTTAAAGCCGACAAACTGGTTATTTTCTCGGAAGAAGAAGGCGTCTTCACAAGTAATGGTGAGCTCTATTCTGAGTTATTAACCAAAGACGCCGAAGCTATTCTCAAAGAGAAAACACTATCTACCATTACTCACGCGGCATTAGACGCTTGTGTCCAGGCCGTTCGTCAGGGTGTGCCGAGAGCGCATATCATTTCTTACAATGAAAATGGCGGTCTACTACAAGAACTCTTCACTCGTGAAGGTTCAGGTACCATGATAAATGAAGACAGCTATGAGCAATTGCGACCAGCCCACATTGATGATGTTGGTGGCATGATGGCATTATTAGCTCCGCTGGAAGAAAAAGGTGTTTTAGTAAGACGATCTCGCGAACTTCTAGAGAACGAGATAGACCGCTTTATTGTCATAGAACGTGATGGTGCTATTGTCGCCTGCGCGGCACTTTATCCGTTTGAGCAAGAGTATTCCGGTGAATTGGCTTGTTTGGCGGTCTCGCCAGATTATAGGGGCTCTAACCGTGGTGAACGCTTACTAAAAGGCATAGAACAAGCTGCTAAGCGTCAAAACCTAACTATGCTCTTCTTATTAACCACACGAACCGCTCATTGGTTTATTGAACGAGGGTTTAGCGAAACGACATTGGCAAGTTTACCAACGCAAAAACAAGCGCTGTACAACTATCAACGTAACTCAAAAATCTTCTCAAAGCAGCTGTAATAACTATTTAGAGAGCAGCTCAAAGAACAGATAAAATTAGCGAGTCAATGATATTTTTTCATTGGCTCGCGAATCAAAAACAAGATTAATCTAACCCAGAACAATAATCATTGAACTCTACCAAGATATAAAGCTCATTATCATGCTGGATGGTTCCTTGAATACAGTCATGATCTCGATACTCCAGTCCATGGGTATCATTATTTTCAGGCAGGTCCATAACTCGTTCCACGGCTTCTACTCGAATTCCAAAATAGCCAGTAGGTAAATCCAACACAATAATATGACCTTCCTCTTCGCACTCAGCTGGATCTAAATTCAACAAATGCGTACCGTACAATACCGTTACCATATTACCGCGCACATCAATCATACCCTCAACACCTTCACGAGCACCTGGCACAGGAGCCGGAGACTGGTAACTAAGTACTTCTTTGACAGTTGAAATAGGGTGAACATAACGCTCACTTCCTAAACGAAAGCAAATCCCCTTCTCGACCACTTGCTCCACAACCCGCTCCTTAAAATAATTTGCTGTCTAAATAAAAAAATAATATAAACGTGATGTTTAAAGAAAAAAATAATTACATCTCTAATCTTTAACTTCAAGTTTAAAGCAAAAAAAAGCGACCATTCGGTCGCTTTTTCTAATTTCGTCTTTTTCAATTCCTAATGATTAATCCATTATTTTAAATGGAATAAACATTGGGTAACCCTGTCTAATGACTCGCATTGGCACAGAACGCCCACTTGGAATATCTTTGGCAATTTCACCAAACTCCGCAACACTGGTAATACGCTTGCCATTTAACATGGTGATCACATCACCTTGCTGCAAACCATTACGTGCCGCTGTACCACCAAGTACTTGCTCGATGACAACACCATTGTCAATATCAAAGTTCTTCGCCATGTCTGCAGGTACTTCTCCTACAATCATACCAAGACGGTTTTGATCCTGTTGTGATTGAGCGACTACTTTAGGATCATTTGGTCGTGCTTCTAGCATCACAGAGATGGTTTGCTCTTTACCATCTCGATACACTTTCGCATCGACTTTTTCACCGGCTTTCATTTGACCAACAATGTAAGGCAGCTCACCAGAATGTGCGATGGACTCACCATTGAATTTCAAGATGATATCACCTGATTTTAAGCCCGCCTTTTCCGCTGGAGAATCAGGTAATACACGGCTTATCAATGCACCATTTGATCTATCTAAGCCAAATGACTCAGCCAACTCATTGTTTACATCCTGAATCAACACACCCAGCCAAGCGCGAGATACTTTACCATCGCTCTTCAGTTGATCCACAACCGACATGGCAACTTTTGAAGGAATCGCAAACGACACTCCCATAAAACCACCAGAACGAGTGTAAATTTGTGAGTTAATACCAACGACTTCACCGTCTAGGTTGAACAAAGGACCACCAGAGTTACCTGGGTTGATCGCTACGTCCGTTTGGATAAATGGTACATAGTTATCAGATGGTAAGCTTCGTCCTGTTGCACTGACGATACCTGCGGTCACCGTGTAGTCAAAGCCGAATGGAGAACCTATCGCTAATACCCACTGACCCGGCTTAAGCTTATCTGAATCACCCATTTTAACGATAGGTAAGTCATCAGCTTCGATTTTAAGTAGAGCTAAATCGGTTCTAGGATCCGTGCCAACCAATTTTGCGACATACTCACGTCTATCATTAAGGCGTACATGAATAACATCCGCGCCATCAATAACGTGATTATTGGTCAATACATAACCATCATGGGAAACAATAAAACCAGATCCCAATGAACTACGCTGTCCCTGCTGTGGCGGTGCTTGTTGACCGAAAGGCTGCTGACCAAAGAAGTGTTTAAAGAACTCATTGAGTTCTTCGCTATTGGGCCCTAATTGCTGACCACCTTCGTTAGCCGTTTTTGTGGTAACAGTTTGTTCCGTACTGATATTCACAACAGCGGGAGAGGCTTTTTCCACTAACTCCGTAAAGTCAGGGAGTGAAGCCGCATGAGTAAGCATCGAAGCCATCATAAAACTACTAACGACAACCATGCTAACTTGTTTAAGCAATCTGTTCATTGATTGGTCTCCTTAAGACGTACCAAATTAATTACAGTGCCAGGTGAAGAGATTTAGACGTTTACGAAGTCACAACCAAAGGAATATGATCATCGTTAAGCGATTCAATTCTTAAAATTTTCGGATAGTAATCAAGATTGTTCATTTCTTGTTTTGACTTGTTTCTTGCCAATAGCAAACCACCAGCAAAGCCCATAATAGAGAAAATAACCGCGATGCCCGATTCACCGCCCCACAAGGACGGTATAACAGCTCCGCCAACCAGACCAAGCAATGGTATCAGATACATCCAAACAGACGCCTGCAATAGCGTATCTTCAGGAATTCCGACGACAACACTCTGTCCGATTTCTACTGACAAAGGATCTATGGCTCGCATACGCATTCTATTCGAGGAAGACACTTGAGCAATAGCATGATGCCCACAACCATGACGAGCACGACAAGAAGTACAGCTGCTCGTACGTATTGTTTCTACGTCAGCAAAACCCTCTTCTATAGACAATACTCTTCCGGTCTCTTCTATCATTACTCTTGCCTTGGCATAAATACGGTCATCAGTTTTTCAATGGTAGGTTCTGGAACTTCGCCAACCATAGTCAACAAATACAATTGATCTTTTACTTTAATACTACGTTCACCAGCGATGGTCGCGCCCATATTTAAAATGGACATTGCTTTAGGCTTCATCGTCGGCTCAACAAAAATAGACACAGTCGCCATTCCATCAGATAACAGCAACATACTGGTACCGTGATTTAAAGATCTTGCTTCAGGCCAAACCAGAGAAAAACCTTCCGGTAACCAGTCGAATTGCCAAAGGTTTTTTACTCGTCTTGGCTGAGTTTCAACTACGGGTTCAGCGTAACTACCTTCTTTGGGGGCAAAATCTTTATCTTTCAAGTCTGGAGCAAAATTAACAGAGGCAAATTGAATCCGTTCCAATAACTTACCATCGGTTTTCATCATGTCATGTTTTAAAAGAAAGTGGTTTTCTTCGTCTAACCAAAATTGATGCCCATATCGATATTGATCCTTTGGAGCAAGCTTTACGGAAATAACTTTACGGCCCGCAATTCGACTCGTATGGTCACCGACGATCATATCGTAGCCTTTGATAAGTCGATCACTTTCTACATCTTTAAAGCGCTTAAAAGGCGGTACTAATGGAGCGCGCATATTCGCAACAAGTGCATTTGGATAGACAGAAATGATTTTGTCATCAATACGCAAGACTTCAATCTTATCGCCGTCTAAATCCACCAAACTTTCATATTCCACTCCGCCCATCAAATCATGACGAACACGCATACTGTTCATATTCATTGCTTCAGAGTGCACAAACACACCATCGTAACTCAGCGTAGAAAACGACTGTGTCATACTTCTTAGTAAATGCAATGCATCAGGCGTCGTGTTACTTGCTACGCTTATACCTGAAATATTAAGGCATAGTAGTGTGAAAAAAATATGTAATGGCGAAAATAATCTCATAAATTACTCTTTTACGGGATAACTAACGACTCGAGCCATAGGTATCATTCCCTGCCCAACCGTCATTGCCGCTTGCTCAGCGTGTTGTCGAAGATAATGCTGCAATCTAACGTTATCTATCTGCAAAGCATCTTTATCCAATTCAGCCAATGGAGTTACAGCCATATTGGCTGATGAAGAGCGAACCTCCGCCACTAAATTAGGAGCAGTTGCATCGGGTGTTAATAGCTCATTACCACCAAAGATCACCACAAACGCAACACTCGCAGCCACAGCAACGCTAGATAAGGCTACGCGCCACACTGGACGAGCAACCTTGTTTTCACTTGGTAAAACAAAAGGCAGTAAGTTGTTTGCGCTTTGCTCTTCTGGAAATGAAGCATCAACATCAATTCCTGCACGGATTCGTAACATCAAACTATCTTCAAGCCCAACCGCAACGAATGAATCTTTATGAAGCGCCTGTTGGATTAAATGATAAGCCTCTAGCTGACGACTTAACTCAGCACTATCTCCATCTATTAGGAGATCTAGATCTTGTTCTGTTGCTTCACCATCAAACATAGCCGACAAGCTAGAAAGCATAACTTGGGAACTGTCGTTTTCGTTGAAGCTATCGTTTTCTCGAGTACTGTCATTTTCTCGGGAGCAATCATTTTTTGGGAAACTGCCGTTTAAAGCTGTCATATTTACTCTCCTGTATCCATCAATGGACGTATGTGTTTTTCTACCGCCTCTCTAGCGCGAAAAATACGTGATCGAACTGTTCCAACAGGGCAGTCCATGATCAATGAAATATCTTCGTAACTCAGGCCATCGAATTCACGTAATGTTAATGCGCTACGCAATTCTTCCGGCAAATGTTGGATTGCATAATGAATCGCTTTTTCAAGACGATCACTGTTTAACTTTGCTTCAGGCGTGTCTATATCCGCTAAGGATTCATACACACTGAATACCTCTTCATTATCCAGCTCAACATCTGATTCTGGAGGACGACGAGAACGACTCACTAGATAATTTTTCGCTGTATTTACTGCAATACGATACAACCAAGTGTAAAAAGCACTTTCCCCACGAAAACTCCCTATCGCACGATACGCCTTAATAAAGCTATCTTGAGCTACATCCAGTACTTCACTTCTATCTTGTACATAACGTCCAATTAAACCAATGACCTTATATTGATATTTGATAACAAGCAGATCAAACGCCCGCTTGTCACCCTGCTGTACTTTCTCAACTAACGCCTGATCAGAAGACGTTTCGTGCTGCATAGGCACCTCATATAAAAACCTTATTCGTCTGCGCCCTTGCTCATTACAAGAGAAGACAACATTCAACCCAGCGAGTTCCCATCTTGCATTATCAAATCGTCTATTTAGAGGAATTACAACTCACTCTAAATAATGAAGTATGATGAATATTCAAAATGCGATCTCAGAAAGTGTTCACTATTTGTTGGCAACAATAGTAACATTAATTTTTTAGCCATAATCAGATCAATAACATGAGCCGACATTATAAACACGACATCGTCATTATTGGCGCGGGAGCCGCGGGGCTAACGCTTGCTCTTGAGCTGGCCGACAACCATCGCGTGGCAATTTTGACAAAAGCAGATATCCGTGAAGGATCCACTTTATATGCTCAGGGAGGTGTCGCTGCTGTATTATCGGATAAAGACACAGTTGATTCCCACATTAACGACACCATAGACGCAGGGGTCGAACTTGGTGATCCGGAAGCCATTCGCTTTACTGTTGAACATTCTAAAGAAAGTATTGATTGGCTAATCGATCAAGGCGTTCCTTTCACCCGTTATGGGGAAAGCGAGGAATACCATCTAACAAAAGAAGGCGGTCATAGCCACAGACGCATTATTCATAGCGCCGATGCGACAGGGTTAGCGATATCCAAAACGCTCATTAAGAACGCAAGCAATCACCCAAATATCGAATTTTTCCCAGATCGTGTGGCCATTGATGTTGTCACCACTAAAAAACTCGGCATCGCAGGAGCAAACCGAGCGGTTGGTGTTTATGCTTTAAATCTAGACGATGATGTCATTGAAGTATTTCATGGCCGCTTTATATCATTAGCATGCGGCGGCAGCAGCAAGGTTTACCTTTATACCAGCAATCCAGATACCGCTTCTGGCGATGGTATTGCCATGGCGTGGCGGGCAGGTTGTCGAGTCGCAAATATGGAATTTAATCAATTTCACCCAACTTGTCTTTACGACGCCAAAGCCAAAACCTTTTTGATCTCAGAAGCAGTTCGTGGCGAAGGCGGTAAACTCTTATTGCCTGATGGCACTGCTTTTATGGCGAAATTTGATAAGAGAGAAGAATTAGCACCACGAGATATTGTTGCTCGTGCAATCGACCACGAGATGAAACGCCTTGGTATTCATCATGTCTTGCTGGATATTTCCCACAAAGATCCTGAGTTCATTAAAGAACACTTCCCAACGATTTATAAACGCTGTTTAGAATACGGTCATGACATGACAAAAGGCCCAATCCCTGTCGTCCCAGCCGCGCACTATACCTGTGGCGGCGTAGTTGTTAATCGCCACAGCGCAACCGATATTGATAACCTATATGCCATTGGTGAAACGGCTTATACCGGACTTCATGGGGCAAATCGTCTTGCGAGTAATTCTTTATTAGAGTGTATTGTTTTTGCTCGCTCTGCCGCTCATCACATTTCTGAAAACCACTTACAAAATAATGATGTAGCGATTCCAGATTGGGATGAAAGCAAGGTAACAAACTCTGACGAAGACGTAGTAATTACCCACAACTGGCAAGAGTTACGACGCTTTATGTGGGATTATGTCGGCATCGTAAGAACGGATAAACGTCTCCTAAGAGCCAAACATCGGGTTGATTTATTGTTGTCAGAAATCCAAGAGTTTTACGCTAACTACAAGATCTCTAATGATTTGCTCGAACTACGAAATCTAGCTGTCGTCGCCGATCTAATTATACGTTCAGCGATGTCTCGAAAAGAAAGCCGCGGTTTGCACTTCACGTTAGATTATCCAAATAAGCTAACCACCAGCACCCCGACAATACTGACACCAAAAAACACAGACTAAGCTGTGTTTTTTAATTTTTAGAACACATAAATTTTTAGAGCTAAGCTTTTGAAGAAAAACGTTTTTTAGCCTCTTCACTGCGGTGCAGCAAAATTTGCTGTGCTGCATATGAACGTAGTATTTTGTACTGATTCCCCGGCACACTATCTCGATATATCACTCGATATTTGGACCAATTTCTATCCAAAAAAGTCTGTCCTTGATCCACTTTAGCGATAAGCTGAACCCCATTGGCGCGGATGAAAAGCAGCCTTTCATAACATCCTCGATCAAATAGAAACGCGCCTTGCTCATCGATACTTATCTGTCGTGAAGGTTGGCGAAACATACGAATGAGTAGCACCAATCCACCTAAGCCAATACTCAGATAAAGCAATGCCCGCCAAAAGGCAGGCATCCAATAAATCTGCAACAGAGCAACATAAGCCACGACCACAAATAGCCAAAGCCCTATGCCGATCCATGAGCACTTAAGCTCGGTAGTTTTCAGGCTGAACACGAGACAAAATTATATTAACAATACGCATATGATCCGGATCTTCCGGCACAGAGCTTTGCATAAACCATGGAAAAAGATCTTGATCTTCACAGGTAAGCAAATTAACGAAGCGCTGTTTGTCTTCCTCTTCAAGCGTCAAATACACATCTGCTAAAAAAGGCTCTAGTAGAACATCAAGTTCCAACATGCCGCGACGACACTGCATTTTAAGGCGTTTAAAACTAATCGAATCTGTGGTTTCAGTCATGTCATTACCCTTGAAATAGAATGCCGCCATTATAGCCATTTATACAAAAAAAACGAAAACGCCTTAACATCATTAACTGATATTTATCACGTAAAACCTTATTAGACATACAGATAGCGCCAATTAAAGGACGTCAAAAGAGTATTAAATTGACTCGATTTTTATCAATAACTTAAAAATGAAACAAAATAGTACATTTATTGGCGATTTATGTATTAACAGGTCAATTATCACATGGCCTATATTAATGATCACTTGATGAGCAATTATCGAGAATTAGGTACGACTATAAAAACAAAGAAACTCCAAACTGGGGGAAACCTATGAAACGCCTTACCAAAAATACCTTAACTTATGCGGTATCTATCACAGCAGCAATGACAGCTGCTAGCGCCTTCTCTGCAACTCAAATCACAGTGGCTACTGTAAACAATGGCCACATGATCGAAATGCAAAAGCTCACACCTGAATTTGAAAAAGCCAACCCAGGCATCAAAGTTAAATGGGTAACTTTAGAAGAAGGTGTTTTACGTCAAAACGTTACACAAGACATCGCCAACAAAAGTGGTCTTTATGACGTCATGACTATTGGCATGTATGAAGCGCCTATCTGGGGTGAGCGCGGCTGGCTACAAGCAGTCGACACCAGCGGAAGCTATGATGCAAAAGACATCCTGCCATCTATTCGCGGTGGTTTGTCTTATAAAGGTACCATGTATGCAGCACCATTCTACGGTGAAAGCTCCATGGTCATGTATCGCAAAGATCTTGTGAAAACCGCTGGCATGGAAATAAATGATCGTGACAGCTGGGAACATATTCGTGATGTAGCAGCAGCTGTAAATAATCCCGAAAAAGGCATTTATGGTATTTGCTTACGTGGCAAAGCTGGCTGGGGTGACAACATGGCATTCATGACCGCCATGGCGAACTCTTTCGGCGCTCGTTGGTTTGATGAAAACTGGAAACCTCAACTAGAAACAGCGGAATGGAAAAACGCCGTTAACTTCTATGTTGACCTGCTAAATAAATACGGACCTCCAGGCGCAAGCAGCAACAGTTTCAACGAAAACCTAGCGTTATTCAATGAAGGGAAATGCGGCATGTGGATTGACGCAACTATCGCGGCATCTTTCGTAACCGATCCTAAACAAAGTAAAGTCGCTGACAAAGTGGGCTTCGCTCAATCTCCTTATGCTGTAACAGAAAAAGGCGCGAACTGGCTTTGGTCATGGGCTCTTGGTATCCCAGCTGCGACTAAAAACGCCGACGCTGCGCAAAAATTCGTTCGTTGGGCGACGTCTAAAGAATACATCCAATTGGTTGGCGAAAAAAATGGCTGGGCTGCGGTACCAACAGGTACAAGAGCCAGCACTTATGCTAACCCAGAGTTCCAAAAAGCGGCAGTATTTGCTGATGCGGAATTAAAAGCCATCAATTCAGCTGATCCAACTGACAGTACGCTAAAACCGTCTCCTTATGTAGGTGTTCAGTTTGCTGCTATCCCTGAGTTCCAAGCAATTGGTACGACTACTGGGCAAATGATCTCAGGCGCATTGTCTGGCTCTATGACAGTCGATCAAGCTTTGAAATCTGCAAACACTTCTGCAGATCGTCAAATGCGTCAAGCGGGTTATTACTAACCATTCATTAAGCTCGACAAAGAAATAGGGCTTAGCCCTATTTCTTACTTTTGATTCGTTCTACTTAAGAACAGATTTCCCTGCTTATAATAAGAGAAACTCAACATGAAGCGCTCAATCACTCGCTTATTAATGGCACCATCAGTCATCATGCTTTTGGTTTGGATGATCATCCCGTTATCCATGACCATTTATTTTTCCACCATTCGCTACAACTTATTGTACCCAGGTCAGAATAACTTCGTTGGGTTGATGAATTTTGAATTCTTTATTACCGACCCAGGTTTTATTCCAGCGGTATCGAACACCTTAATTCTGCTACTTTCCGTCTTGATCATCACTGTGGTTTTAGGTGTGATGCTATCCGCTTTGATTGATAAGCCGTTTTTCGGCCAAGGCATTGTTCGTGTCTTATTAATTTCGCCTTTCTTTATCATGCCAACCGTCAATGCATTGATTTGGAAAAATATGATGATGAACCCTGTTTATGGCATTTTCGCATGGATATCAGAATCGCTAGGTTTTGAACCCATAGATTGGCTATCAAGTTACCCGTTAGTCTCAATCATTATCATGGTCAGTTGGCAATGGTTACCCTTCGCTATTTTAGTATTTGTTACCGCGCTGCAATCCCAAGACACAGAGCAGAAAGAAGCGGCTCAAATGGATGGTGCAACGGGCTTACACATATTCCGTTACCTAACCATTCCTCATCTTGCCCGTCCAATAGCCGTGGTTGTGATGATAGAAACCATCTTCCTATTAGCGGTTTTTGCTGAAATCTTTGTTTCCACAGGCGGTGGCCCAGGTTACGACAGTACTAACTTGGCCTATCTGATATATAACCAAGCGCTTCTGCAATATGACGTTGGTGTGGCTTCTGCTGGTGGTTTGTTTGCCGTGTTGCTTGCCAATATCGTGGCCTTTTTCTTAATTCGTGCCGTTGGCAAAAACTTAACGGTGTGAGGTGAATACGATGACTCTTAATCAACAACGCAAACTCAAAACCATTCTTACCGGACTGTTCGCATGGACGGTAGCTTTGGTGTTATTTTTCCCGATTTTTTGGATGTTTATCACCTCGTTCAAGACCGAACTACAGGCGATATCTGTACCACCGTCTCTGTTCTTTGAACCAACACTCGATAACTTCAGAATCGTTCAAGAACGCAGTGACTACATCCATCACGCATGGAACTCAGTTGTCACGTCATTTGGTTCCACCATTATCGCTCTGGTGATTGCCATTCCTGCGGCCTACTCCATGGCGTTTTTCCCTGGAAAGCGTACGAAAGACATTTTGCTCTGGATGCTCTCTACAAAAATGCTGCCAGCTGTAGGTGTATTAGTTCCTATTTATATCCTGTGCCGAGACTATGGATTGTTGGATTCTAAAACGGCTCTGGTGATCATTTTCACTCTGATGAATTTGCCTATTATCGTGTGGATGCTGTTTTCCTACTTCAAAGATTTGCCAAAAGAAATCCTCGAAGCCGCGAGAATGGACGGAGCTACCCCTTGGGATGAAGTGGTAAAAGTTGTGCTGCCACTTTCTGTTGGTGCCATTTCGTCTACGGCTCTTTTATCTATCGTACTTTGTTGGAACGAGGCTTTTTGGTCTCTCAACCTAACAGCATCTGATGCCGCGCCGTTAACCGCGATGATTGCCTCTTACTCCAGCCCTGAGGGTCTGTTTTGGGCGAAATTGTCCGCTGCATCCACACTTGCTTGCGCACCAATCGTTATTTTCGGTTGGTTCTGTCAAAAACAATTGGTCCAAGGCTTAACTTTCGGCGCCGTAAAATAATTATTAGGAAGTTTCTTTATGACTTACTTAGCGATCACAGATCTACAAAAACATTACGACAGCTACCACGCATTGCGCGGCATTAATCTAAGTATTACTGAAGGTGAATTCGTCGTATTCGTTGGGCCATCTGGCTGTGGTAAATCCACATTACTACGGACTATTGCAGGCTTAGAATCCAGCACTGGCGGAAGCA
This sequence comes from Marinomonas sp. ef1, assembly GCF_002806845.1. NCBI lineage: Bacteria > Pseudomonadati > Pseudomonadota > Gammaproteobacteria > Oceanospirillales > Oceanospirillaceae > Marinomonas > Marinomonas sp. ef1. The sequence goes on from NZ_NHTT01000009.1 coordinate 173,767, forward strand.
TAGAACTAGACGGCAGAGACATTACCGAAGTGGCGTCGTCAAAACGCGACCTTGCTATGGTGTTCCAGTCTTATGCTTTGTATCCACACATGACGGTGGCCGATAACCTTTCCTTCGCCCTTCGTCTTGCGAAAGTATCTGATGCTGAAATCAAAGAAAAAGTACGTTCAGTTTCGGCGTCTTTACAACTTGACGCCTTATTAGAACGTAAACCAAAAGAACTGTCTGGTGGTCAACGCCAGCGTGTTGCCATTGGTCGCGCCATTGTGCGTCAACCGAAAGTCTTCTTGTTCGATGAGCCGCTATCCAACCTAGACGCCGCGCTTCGTGTACAAATGCGTTTGGAATTAGCTCGTCTTCATAAAAAGCTTGGCACGACAATGATTTATGTAACCCACGATCAGGTTGAAGCCATGACTTTGGCTGATCGCGTGGTTATTTTAAATGCAGGCCAAATAGAACAAGTTGGTACACCGCTTGAACTTTACCGCCAGCCAAATAGCCGCTTTGTTGCTGAGTTCATTGGTACGCCAAAAATGAACTTAATCGCAGCAAATAAAATAGTACGTCATGAAGACAATCTAGCGATCGAACTACTTGGACAGCAAATCCTTTTCCCTGCAAATCGTTTAAAAGGCCCGCTACCAGATTCGGTTGTTGTCGGCATTCGTCCGGAACATATGACGTTAGTCGAAGAAGGTGGAGATTTATCTGGCCGCATTGAGTTGGTCGAACACCTAGGTTCCGAAGCTTACGCACACCTGCAATTGTCTAGCGATCAAACCATTATTATCAAAGCTCCAGCTCGAACTGAGCTAAAAGATGGACAAGAAGTTAGTCTCAAAATTGATATTTCAGAAATCATTTTGTTTAATGAAAATGACCGTGTCATCTCTGTTATTCCAGAGGAGGCTTAATATGGCTAATTATTTACAAGCCGCTTCAAATGTAGAACAGCTTTCTGTTCAGAATTATTCAAAAGAAGCAGTTCAAGCAGGCATAGTACATTTGGGTGTTGGTGCATTTCATCGTGCTCACCAAGCCGTGTACATCGACCGACTATTAGCTAATGACACACAACAAAACTGGGGCATTATTGGCGTTAATATTCGCCCACAAGACAGTCAATCTTTTGCTCGCTTTATTAAGCAAGAAGGCGAGTATGTTTTAAAAACCATGGCGGCTGATGGCGAGACAAAGTACGAACATATTCGTTCTATTGTTCAGCAAATTGACGGTGCACAAGCGCCTGAAAAAGTTGACTCTGCACTTGCCGATGCTAAGACTCAGCTTGTCACATCAACGGTTACTGAAGGCGGTTACTACCTTGATGAAAATCGTCGTTTAATGCTGGAACATCCAGCGATTAAGGATGATATAGAAGGCGCTCGTAATACGCTTTATGCTTTTCTGTACGCTGGACTTAAACTGCGTAGCGAAACATCTAAGGCGAAAATCACCCTATTATGCTGCGATAACCTTCGTCATAACGGTGAATTACTCGAAACTGGCCTAATGCAGTTTTTGGATGCTAAGCAAGATTCGGCGCTGTCGGAATGGGTAGAAGAAAATGTGTCTTTCCCTTGCTCTATGGTGGATCGAATTACACCTAAGCCAAGCCAGCAGCATGTAGACGATGTTCGTTCACGCTTCGGTGTTAATGACAACATGACAGTCATGGGCGAAGACTTCATTCAGTGGGTCGTAGAAGACAAGTTTGCCGGTAAAAAACCCGCTCTTGATCTCGTTGGCGTGCAATTTGTCAAAGACGTCGTGCCTTTTGAAGAAGCTAAAATTCGTATTTTAAACGCAGGCCATACCTGTGTAACGTATCAAGCAGCATTAAAGGGCCTCACCTACTTTGATGAAGCCATGCGCGATGACGAATTGAAGCAGTATTTTTCTGACTTCATTCTGCAAGATTCGATTCCTGCAATTGGGGACTCTGTGGTCGATCTACCAGCTTATTTCGATATTATTGCGCAGCGTTTTAGCAACGCAAATATTGGCGATACAGTGGAACGTATCTGCACCGATGGCTACGCTAAATTCCCTATATTTGTTTTCCCAACGCTGGAAGGCGCTTATCGCAAAGGTCGAACTCCGGTTAAAACTATCCAAGGCATCGCCAGCTGGTTCACCTTTATTCAGCTATCGAATGAAGGCAAGCTCAGCACGCCTTATCATGAGCCAAATAAGGCTTCTCTTGTCGCTTTCAGCAATGACAAGGCAGGCATTAAGGCCTTTGTAACAGATCGCTTTTTATGGGGTAATGTGCCAACAGAGTTCCCGGACTTTGTTACGCAACTCACTGAAGCAATTCAGATAAGTATGACAAAGTATGCTTAGGTAGTTCTCACCTAATGAGAGTGTCTAATTCAAGAATCTAAGGCGAATAACGACAATTTTTTGCCTTAGATTCTTAAATGTATTTTATTAAAATAAGAAAATAAGCAGTGAATTGTCGTTGATATAGAATTAAAGTCTTACGTCTAACAATAAAGCTGCTGAGCGAGAAGATTATGTCTAATACCGCCAAACGCATCACGCCCGAATACGAAATTGTCGAAGATAACGAAACTATTCGCTATTTAGAACACGGCTATCCGTGTGACCTTATTCGCTGGCACGCCCATGATGATTACGAGCTGCATTTTATCGTTGCCACATCGGGCAAAGTCTTTGTAGGCGATTACATTGGCAATTACTCACCAGGCCAACTTATTTTAACCGGCCCTCGACTCCCTCATAACTGGATCTGCCAACACAACCAAGAAGATGTTCAACTCAGAGACATGGTAATTCGTTTCGACCATGAGTCCTTTTCAAATGGTATGAAAATAATTCCTGAGTTAGCCGAAATTCTACCTATGTTAGCCAGAGCGAAATCTGGCATTGAGTTTTTTGAACAAGATCATGAGTACCTAAAAGACGTCTTCCAAAAAGTCCGCGACTCCAGCGGCTTATCAAGGTTAATTCTCGCGCTTCCTCTCTTACAAAAACTGGCGCAGAGCCGAAGTTACCGCTTACTTTCAACCGTGCAAATCGATTTGAAATCCAGTGAAACATTGCAACGAAAAATCAACACAGTGGTTGATTATGTGTCACAGAACTACAGCAATGATATTACACTTTCCAGTGTAGCGAATTTGATTGGTATGTCAGACAGCCATTTTTCGCGTTTCTTTAAAAAGGCGACAGGCAACCGCTTTATTGAATTTGTGAATCGCGTTCGAGTCAGCCGTGCTTGTAGCTTGTTAACCGAAACAGACCAACAAATCGCCACAATTTGTTTTCAGGTTGGCTTCAACAATGTTGCTAACTTTAATCGCCGGTTTCATGAGCTGAAAGGCGTTACGCCAAGAGATTTCAGGACTCAAAGCAACATTCATATTGAAGGCATTGCGCCCGTATCATAATACGTCTCGCGTCTTGGGATCATAAAAAAGCACCACCTAGATATTATCTTCGTGGTGTTTTTTATCAAAACAACTGTCGTTATTAAGACGACAGCCGCATCAGTTTTTCATTTAGGTCTTTTGTTGATTGATAAAGTGATTGGTACAAGGCGTACTTATCTTGATAGTAAGACCCAAAAGTGGCCACTGGCTCATGAACCTCTAAAACATCCGGCATGGTGCAATATTCAGCAATCAGCGATTCGATGTTTTTGCCTTGGCTTTGTTGCTCGCCTAACAAGGCCAATCGTGCTGCGCCCAAACCAGGTCCAACATCACCGCCATCACGATAAATCAAACGCTTATTCAATACGTTGGAAATGATCTGACGCCACAGAGCAGAACGAGCCCCGCCACCAATGAGTGACAGCTCATCAACTGCACTTCCCGCACTGTCCAAGGCATTTTGACAATCCAATAAAGAGAACGCCACACCCTCCAATATCGCCAACGTCATAGCTTCAACATTAGCTGTATTCGTTAAACCAATAAATTGTCCATTGGCTAGCGGATCATTATGTGGTGTTCGCTCACCACTCAAATAAGGCAAAAACAACACATTAGTTCGCTCGATATCACTGTCTTCAAGCGCGTCCAGTAATTCTGCAACGGACTTATCCACCAGCTTGGCGAACCAAGCTAATGAGTTCGCTGCGCTAAGAGTAACGCCCATTTGGTGCCAACGATTAGGTAAGGCATGACAAAAAGCATGCACAGTATTCTGTGGATTGGCTTTATGAGACTCGCTCACAGTGAAATACACACCAGAAGTACCCAATGAAATAAAACCTTGACCGGGATTAGTAACACCCATGCCAACCGCTCCAGCGGCATTGTCTCCGGCGCCGGCCACAACTGGTAATTGGAGAAGCCCTAACTCTTGAGCCATTGCTTCAGATAAAGTACCGACGACATCACAACCTTCATACACTTTTGGCATATTGGCTTGACTCAAGCCGGTTGCGGCCAATAAAGCATCGTCCCATTGGCGTGTTTCTGGGTTTAACCAAAGCGTACCGGCGGCATCAGAACAATCCGATGACATAACGCCCGTCAATCGATAAGCCAAATAGTCTTTCGGCAGTAATACATGAGCCAACTTAGCAAATACCTCTGGCTCGTTTTCTTGTACCCAACGTATTTTAGGTGCCGTAAAGCCCGGCATATAAAGGTTGCCAGAACGTTCAATCAAGTCAGGAAATTGCGCCATCAAGGCTTCACACTGTACTTGACTACGACCATCATTCCACAAAATACAAGGCCGTAATACATTACCCTCCGCATCAATCAAGGTAGCACCATGCATCTGCCCCGATAGCCCCAACGCCTTCAACTTGCTCAGATCCAAGCGTTGCTGCAATTGATTAATAACGTCCTTACAAGCTTGCCACCATGTCAATGGGTCTTGTTCCGACCAAGTCGCATGAAGACTCTCAACGGTTAAAGGCACAGACTCCTGCGCTAAAACATTACCTTTATCGTCAATAACGACACCTTTTAAACCAGAGGTTCCAAGATCAAGACCTAAATACATTTTGTTACTCTTCTTCATCAAAAGTAGTGTTTTGTTTTATTTTTTGTATGGCATGCTACACCATTCTAACCATTACTTTTCATACTCGAAACAATAGAGAAAAGTGTCAATACAATTCTGAAAATTAGCCTTTTTAGTACAAGTAGAGAATAAAAATTGTTAGTTTTTGACGCGTGGATAGCAAAATAAACAACCTTAATGTTTTCTCACGACCCGTGACCTAATTCAGGAAAGAAGTAGAGTTAATGTATTCACTAAACAGTTTTTTTGTCACCAATATGGATAACGCTCATCTGGCAATGGGTGACTACAACTACCTACTTGTTGCTCTTTCTATATTGCTCGCCTCGGTGGCTTCTTTTTTTGCGCTGCATTTTGCGTCCATTGCGCAGCACATTGTTATTGAAAAATACAAAAATATCGCGCTTGTCTCTGGTTCTTTCATCATGGCAGGCGGTATTTGGAGTATGCATTTTGTCGGCATGCTGGCATTTAATATGGGACATGGAATTTCTTATGACCCATTTTTAACAGCCCTCTCTCTGATACCCGCTATTTTAGCGTCTTACATCACTCTGAAACGATTAATTAGAAGTGACCTAAGTATCTGGCAACTGCTCGTTAATGGTGTGCTTGTCGGTGGTGGAATTGGCGCGATGCATTATATTGGCATGGCAGCGATGGAAATGGATGTTGAACTAAAATATGACCCAGCGTGGTTCTTAGCATCACTAGTCATTGCCGTTGCTCTCGCTTTTATTGCCCTATCGACTCATTACTATGTCAGAAAAGTTTGGGCTAATTTGAGTACTAAATGGGTCAGCTGTATCAGCGCGCTTATTATGGGAGCTGCTATTTCTGGTATGCATTATGCTGGTATGGCAGGAGCAAGGTTCATTTCATCCGGCGAAGCTGGAATGCATCACATACAAGACAGTTCTAACGATGAACTTTCGTTTGTTGTGGCAATCATCACTTTATTACTATCAATTCTAGCTGCAAACATCGCTTCGCAATTACGTTATCGTCAGTTATTACTGGAAAAAACAGCCAGTGAAGTTCGCCTAAAAACAACTTTAGACACAGCTGTAGATGGCATCATCTCCATAGACAGTTCAGGCATCATTAAAGAGTTTAATAAGGCTGCCACGCAAATTTTTGGTTGGCAAGAAGAAGAAATAATAAATCAGCACTTTGGAGTCTTATTTCCTCAAAAATACACTGATGAATTCAATCGTTCTTTAGCCGTATTTCGCGATACCGGTGAAGTAACCATAGCAGGCACAGATAGAGAAATTCATGCTATCAACAAAGCTGGACACGTTTTCCCTATTAGACTAGGTGTTGGAAGAGTTGATATCCCTGACAGCGGCACATTATTTGTTGGTTTTATTACCGATATCTCAACTCGAAAATCGCTGGAAGAAACCATCAAAAAAAGCGAGAAACAATTTAGCTCTTTGATCAAAAATATTCCCGGTGCCTCTTTTCGCTGTTTAATGGACGAACATTGGACGACTATCTTCGTGAGTGATGCTATTTACGATGTGACTGGATGGAGTACATCTGAGTTTTATAGTAGAGCAATTTCCTTTGCCAAACTTGTTCATCCTGATGATGAGAAAAACGTTGCATCCACCATAAATGAGGCAACGAACGCACGTAAAAGTTATAAATTAGAATATCGCTTAAGGCACAAGGATGGTCATTATGTTTGGGTTTTAGAGAACGGTTCAGTCATTCTAAACCAAAACAGTAAACCTGAATGGATTGATGGCGTTATTTTAGATATTTCACAACGTGTTGAAATGGAAGACGAGCTTCGTCAAGCCAAAGCAAAAGCTGAAGCTTCCGTAGAAAGTAAGGCTTCTTTTTTAGCTAACATGAGCCATGAGATCCGCACGCCAATGAACGCTATTATTGGTTTCTCTGATATTTTATTAGAATCAGAAATCTCAGGCGAAAACAAAAAGCATTTATCAATCATTAGTAAATCTGCTCGCTCTCTGTTGCACCTCCTCAACGACATACTAGACAGTGCAAAGTTAGAAAAAAACAAACTTGAATTAGACATACAACCTTTTGTACTTGCAAATGCGGTAGATACTGTTATTTCAACTCTATGGCTACAAGCCAGAAATAAAGGACTAGAGCTCAATTTTCATGTGGAGCTAGAGGTTGCCGAGGCATATTTGGGTGCCGAAGATCGTATCCGCCAAGTGCTAATGAATATTTTAGGCAATGCGATCAAGTTCACTGAAAAAGGTCACGTGACTTTAAATATATCGAAACTACAAGATAGTAAGATACGCTTTTCAGTTACAGACACAGGGATAGGTATACCAGAAGAACGTTTAACTCACATTTTTGATCCATTTACACAAGCTGATGCTTCCATGAGTCGTCGTTTTGGCGGCACAGGTTTAGGTACTAGCATATCTAAACAATTAGTAACCCTCATGGGAGGGCAAATTCATGTAACGAGCGAAATAGGTGTTGGAAGTTGTTTTTACTTTGACTTACCTCTCACTGAGACTGAAGCGCCATCGGATACCAAAACATCTCAACTGTCTATTATCACGCCAAAAAGAATACTGCTGGCCGATGATGTTGAACAAAACCTAACGCTGCTGACTATTTTGCTTAAACGACATGGCCATGCCATATTTTTTGCAAAAGACGGTATTGATGCTATTGAACAATTTAAAACGATCAAGCCTGACATCATTCTAATGGACATTCAGATGCCAAAGATGGATGGCTTAACTGCAACTCAAATTATCCGCAGCTATGAAAAAGAAAATCAGCTAGCTCGCACTCCAATTATTGCTTTAACAGCCAATGTGCTAATCGAAGATAAATTAGATGCCCAACAAGCGGGGATGGATGGCTTTGCCAATAAACCCATTGATATTCAGGCTTTAATAACTGAAATAGCGAGAGTCTTAAATGAGACTCCTACATTGATTGATCAGGAAAATTTTGATCACGAAAAAATTAATCGTAAAAATCTACAAATCCACATGGATAAAGGTCTATCACTGTGGAACGACCTGCCTGTTTACATCACAGAGCTATCTAGGTTTGCAGAAACTAACGCAAATTTAGTCAATAGACTAACAACTCATTTAGACAATCAAGAATACCAAGAGGCTTACGCTTTAGCGCATGCGATAAAAGGCTCTTCAGGTAATCTTGCATTGTTAAATATATCTAATTGCATGGCGAATATAGAGCGTGCTGCACAAACAAAAGACCATGATCAATTCTCAAAAAACGTGCAGTGTTTAGCTTCTTTATTGGCTTACTTTTTTGAAGAGCTACATTGGTTAATAGAAAAATACAGACTTCACTCCGAGATGACAGAAACAGACACTCAGAATGAGCTTTCTACAACGCAATTAATAGCACTTCTCGAAGCGCTTATTCTGTCCGCAAACTCAGGCGAAGTAGATGACGAAAACATCGCTTTACTTATTAGCAACGTCCCTCAATACATGAAAACACAAGCCATTGCAGCGAGTAAGGCTATCTCAAACTTTGAATTCGATAGCGCTATAAACAGCCTTACCAACCTAAAAGCATTGATGATACAGGAGCCGACCAAATGAGAATCGGAAGTAAACCTGCACCTCGCATCCTATTGGTTGATGACGAGCCGTCAAACTTACGAGTTCTAAGGCAAGTATTGCAAGCCGCTCGATACCGTTTATCTTTTGCTCGATCAGGACAAGACGCATTAAAATTGGTAGAAAAAGAGCCGGTAGACCTCATATTACTCGATATCATGATGCCAAATATGACGGGCTTAGAAGTCTGCGAACGTCTAAAACAAAACCCCGCAACCGCCCACATTCCTGTGATATTTGTAACAGCATTGAAAGACAGTATCGATGAAGCAAAAGGCTTTGAAATTGGTGCAGTTGATTACATCGTCAAACCCATCGTACCAGCTATTGTCTTAGCTCGTGTTAAAACACACCTGTCATTAATTAGAGCGGATGAGTTGCTAAATACGCATATCGATTTGATCCAAAGGCTTGGGCGAGCTGCCGAATACAAAGACAACGAAACAGGCATGCACGTACAACGGATGAGCCGATATGCAAAAGTCATTGCTTCGGCTTACGGCTTTTGTGAAGAATCAGCGGATGATTTAATGATGGCAGCACCTATGCACGACATAGGAAAAATAGGCATAGCGGACAACATACTGCTAAAACCTGGCAAGCTTACAGAAGAAGAGTATGAAGTCATGAAGACACATGCTCAAATCGGTGGTGAAATTCTTTCTAACCCAAGTTCCTACCTTATTAAACTAGCCCACTCTGTTGCGATGACTCACCATGAAAAATGGGACGGTACAGGCTATCCAAACGGCTTATCAGGGGACAATATCCCCATTGAAGGCCGTATTGTTGCTTTAGTTGATGTATTCGATGCATTGACTAGCGCGCGACCTTATAAAAAAGCATGGTCTACTGAAGAAGCGATAAATTACATCACTGAGCAAAGCGGAAAACACTTTGATCCAACGCTAATTCCATTACTCCAACAAGAGTTACCCAAACTACTTGAGATACAAAAACAATTTGCTGAATAACTTTTGCTGTATAAAAAATCATTATCGATCTGACCATTGAAAAGTAAAAGTTCGGCATTACTGATAGGCTATTCATGCAGAGCAACTGCAACCTATTTTATGCCCAATCTATTTTATGGAACGTTTTATGACTTCGCTTCACGATATTATTGACTCAACACTGCAAAACAAAGACGTCGTCATGAAACAGCTAGATATCGGTGTTTTGCGAGTATCAGGTTTGGATTCAAAAAAATTCCTACAAGGCCAGACAACCTGTGATATGAACAAACTGTCACAAGATAATGGTTTATACGGTGCAATCTGTAGCATTAAGGGACGCATTATCAGCAGCTTTTATATTGTTCAGAACAACGACGATGTGCTGATGGTAATGGCAAAAGACCTGGTCGAAAAAACCTTGTTACATTTAAAAAAATACGCGGTGTTTTTCAAGACTGTGCTGGTCGATGAGCAGGATAACTTTGTGATTTACACAAAATTAGCAGCAAAAAATATAGAAGCAAACTCAAATGCGGCATCTAATATTTTCGCAACCACTCAAGACAGAGAAACTATCACATTGACAGTTAGCAATGAGCCATTAGAAGTCCAGTGGCTTATTACTCCAGCACACCAAACTGCAATTGAAGAAAAGAACCAAGAATTAGCAGCCTTGGCAGTACTTGCTGCTCGCCCACTTATCAACTTAGAACAGAGTGAAACGATTTTACCTCAATGGCTTAACATGCAAAGCACAGGCGGCATCAGCTTCACAAAAGGCTGCTACACAGGACAAGAAATCGTTGCTCGTATGCAATATAAAGGTAAGTCGAAGAAGCAACTTGCATTGGTGACTTGGGAAGGCAATTTAGATACAACAAAAGACATTGTCGATGGGCCAGGAAAGAGCATAGGTCAAATCTTTGCTGCCACTCATTTTCAAGAAACAAATTATGCGCAGGTTATTTTAAATATTGATCCAAGTGACGCAGAAAAACTTCTTTTGGATAACCAAGAAATCACCTTACTTCCACTTCCCTACTCGCTAGATAGCAAGAAATAGAGGCTATATTTGAGGTATTTTATAGCGCCAGATAGGCGCTATAAAATTAATTTAGAATGGCAAACCAATCTGCGTATTACAATCTACTTTGTTCGTACTTTCTATTGGTTCTAATGCCCATTTTATCGGCTCTTTTCCAAGACCAACTAAGTAATTATTCGCTTTAGAAAAATGCTGACAACCTAAAAAACCACGATAAGCCGATAAAGGCGATGGATGAACACTTTCCAGCACACAGTGTTTATCACGATCAATATGACGGCATTTTTTCTGTGCATAGGATCCCCACAGCATAAAAACAACACCTTGATGCTTATTGTTAATAAGCTCGATGATTTTATCAGTAAATATTTCCCAACCTTTATTCTGATGAGAACCTGCCTTGCTCGCTTCGACGGTCAACACACTATTTAGCAATAAGACGCCTTGTTCCGCCCATTGCTCTAAAAAACCATGTTGCGCAGGTGCAATCTCTAAATCCATTTCAAGCTCTTTATAGATATTCATCAATGAAGGAGGAACCTTAATTCCAGGCTTTACCGAAAAAGATAAACCATGGGCTTGACCCTCTCCATGATATGGGTCCTGCCCAAGAATCACTACTTTCACTTTACTAAAAGGCGTCACATTTAATGCCGTAAAATACTCAGGTTCTGCAGGATATAGCGTGTTATTTTGTTTCTCTGCTTGTAAGAATTTTTGCAAAACCAACATATAGTCTTTCTCAAACTCATCAGCTAAATATTCTTGCCAATCACCTGTTAATTTCATCATTTAACTCACTTCATTCATTGCGTTGCTTTCTGTTTCATGAAAAGGATTTAGCGCTGGCGTCGCTTTAAATTCATAATAATATTGCAGTGACAGCTCATCTTGAGGTGTAACTAAGTGCTTCAGTAACAACCAAGCCATTTCCCTTAACCCGTATGCTTTTACATACTCTTGGATAACATCTAAAGACTTCTCTTCTGGAAGGTCTGATCGGTAAGAGCTCAGCAATAAAGCTGTTTGTCTTGCATCTAAATTGTGAGATTTAACTACAACAGCAAGATCAAATAATGGATCACCAACTCCTGAGTACTCCCAGTCAATCAACCAAAGTTGCTCACTGTCCATTAATATATTCTTAGGATTTAAATCGTTATGGCAGAGTACAGGCGGTAAAATCATTTCTGGCGGCGTTAACTGCTTCAAAAGAGAAGCAAGATAATCATATTCAGCCATCAAACTAGGTGTTTCACAGCCATAACGTTGAACCCCCTTCAAATAATGCTCTATCACATCAAATACACCATAGTAGTGGTGACTCATTGGTAAACTATGTGTCTGCACTAAAGCTTGAGCAATTCGCGGTATATCTTTATCCTGATGACGCACAGCCCAATCAAGAGAAGGCTGAGAGACAAATTGACAAGCAAAACTACCTTCATCATCGTGCCAAGCCACGACTGGAGAAAGACCAATAGATGCAGCATGTTTTAAGGTATTAATTTCTTCCATGCGATTAATATAAAAAGCACTACTATCTATATAGGGAATACGTAATACAAAACGAGAAACTTTCCCCCAATGAATCAAATACACCTTGTTTGAAAAGCCTTCCTCAAATAAAGTAGTTTCAACCTCCATTGTGGCTGGTAGTATGTCAGCCATTTTTACGAAATACTCAGATAGTACAGTCATTTTTAATCATTTTATTGCCAGAATTGTAAGTGGCTGTCAGAATGAACAACTGAACCATCCGAGTCAATAGTCAACTTTGAAGCAGATCAATGATTAAACACGAAGACATTATTCGTAAGATACAAGAACGACTGAGCACGTTAAGCAAATCCGAGCGAAAAGTAGCGGAAGCCATTCTTGCCGATCCTAAAACAACCATCCACTCCAGTATTGCGAAACTTGCAGCAAGAGCGGAAGTGAGCGAACCTACGGTTAACCGTTTTTGTCGCAGCCTTATAGGCAGTGGCTTTCCTGATTTTAAAGTATCACTTGCCCAAAGCCTTGCGACAGGTACGCCTTACGTTAACCTAAACGTAGAGCCTGACGATGCTCCTGGCGCCGTCACTGCGAAGATTTTTGAAGCCGCTAAAAACAATCTTACCCGTGCTCAGGATATTTTACCCGAGTCATTGATAAGCCGAGCGGTTGATGTATTAGCACAAGCTCGCCGAATCGAGTTTTATGGTTTAGGTGCATCTGGCCCTGTTGCCAAAGATGCACACCATAAATTTTTCCGTTTGAACATGCCGGTTGTTGCCTATACGGACATTCTGGTACAGCGAATGGCTGCTGCTGGATCGCATTCAGGCGATGCTATCGTCATAATTTCATACACTGGGCGCACCTTACCGTTAATCGAGACTGCTCGAGTCGCTCGTGAAGCTGGCGCTACCGTTATTGGCATCACTAATCCAGATTCTCCTCTCACAGAGCATTGCTCTATCGTATTACCGATTGAAGAAACTGAAGATACCGATATCTATACGCCAATGAGCTCACGTATTGTCTATCTCACTTTGATCGACGCTCTCGCGACTGGCGTACTTTTGAAGCGTGGTCCTGAGTTCAACGCACACCTGAAAAAGCTCAAACAAAGCGTACAAGATACTCGATTACCGAAAGTTGAAAAGAAATAACATCACAATATAAGGCACATAATATGTGCCTTAATTCTTTACTACATCTTTAATAAACTAGCCTAAACAAAAGATATTTGTCCAAACGAGCCAATTTGTTTAATGCATCAGATTTTTTCGTAATTTTGTCAGAGAAATTTGAAAGATTATCCCATCACAGCCACTTAAAATCGGCTCAGGTCTTGAAATATGTCGTAATGCGTTTCATTCTCTTTACAAGAATTTGATGATTTTCACATATAAAATCAATGGCTATCACAACAACGATTTAACAATTATAACTCTTTCGGGTGTGATTTGGACGCAGCTTTTTTTAAGCGCCATCTTTCGATCAGTAGGTATTGCTAAACAGTGCAATACAAGGATAAATATTATCCAACACTGATAAATAACCTTATCTATCCAAGGTTATTTCACCCGTAATAATTTCATTAGGGGACAACAATAATGATAGAAAGCAGCTATGCGATCAGCTTTACATTCCTAGCCTATCTAGTAGTTATGCTAGGAATTGGGCTGTACGCTTACAAACGTACCTCCAGCTCGGAAGACTACTTTCTTGGTGGACGCTCTTTAGGACCTTGGCCTACCGCATTGTCCGCAGGCGCTTCAGATATGAGTGGCTGGTTACTACTTGGTTTACCTGGTTACGCTTTCGCCGCGGGTTTAGAGTCTTTCTGGATTGCTGGTGGCCTTTTTGTTGGAACATGGCTTAACTGGCTAATTTGCGCAAAACGCCTAAGAACGTACAGCATCAAAGCGAACAACGCACTCACACTTCCAGATTTCCTATCTACTCGATTCAATGACAAATCAAAGCTCATTCAAACCATTTCAGCTCTGTTCATTTTGCTGTTCTTCTTGTTCTATACAAGTTCCGGTTTGGTTGCTGGCGGTAAATTGTTTGAAACAGTATTTGGCTTAGATTATACCTATGCAGTAATTATCGGCACAGTATGTGTTGTTTCCTACACGCTATTTGGTGGTTTCCTTGCCGTGGCTTGGACAGACCTTGTTCAGGGCTTGATGATGAGTGCGGCATTAGTGATTGTACCTCTCGTTGCTATTGATGGCGGCTGGTCTGAGCTGTCTAGTACTTTAATGGCAAAAAATCCAAACTTACTAGATATCTGGACTAACGTAAGTGGTGAACCTCTAACTGCAATTGGGATTATTTCTCTCGTTGCTTGGGGACTAGGCTACTTCGGTCAACCGCACATCCTAGCGCGCTTTAAAGCCTCTCGCTCTAATAAAGACATTAAAACAGCACGTCGTATTGCGGTTATTTGGACATTTATCTCCATGGCAGGGGCATTGCTTATTGGCTTAGTAGGTATCACATTTGTTGATAGCAACCTAACTGGCAACCTAGCTGACCCTGAAAAAATCTTCATGATTCTTGTTAATGCCGTTTTCCACCCTGTTGTTGCCGGTATTCTTCTTGCAGCAATCTTAGCGGCGATAATGAGCACAGCGGACTCTCAACTTTTGGTATCATCCTCTGCACTCGCTGAAGATTTTTACAAGCAACTATTCAATAAAGAAGCAACTCAAAAACAAATCGTCAACGTTGGACGCTTTGCGGTTGTTGCTATTTCTATTATTGCGTTATTGCTTGCATTGAACCCAGAAAGCTCAGTACTCGGCCTAGTGTCTTATGCTTGGGCTGGTTTTGGCGCTGCATTTGGCCCAGCTATCCTTCTTAGCTTGTTCTGGCGCAACATGAACCGTAACGGCGCTCTAGCGGGTATTGTTATTGGTGGCGTTACCGTTGTGGTCTGGAAACAATTAACGGGTGGCATTTTCGATCTTTATGAAATCGTTCCAGGCTTCTTGTTCTCGACTATCGCTATCTTTGCGGTAAGCCTAGCAACAGGCGCTCCAGAAGAGTCTGTAACAGAATCTTTTGATGAATACGAAAAAGCACTAGATACAATGAACTAAGTAACCAGCTCTTCGAGCTCATTACTTCAGAAGGCCCGAACCTACTACAGATTCGGGCCTTTTTTTATTTTTAAAATATAGATACTTGATTTGAATTAAGATGGCACTCGGTTGATGATCCATCGATACACTATGCGTAAAACAGAGAGTAAAAGGGTTAAAACAATAAACTAGAAAGGCAAATTACAGGCAAAAAAATGGGGCTTGAAACAAGCCCCTAAACACCATTTACTAACAAATGTTAGTAGTCAGAGGAAAGGTTTAATCATTAAACAAGCTGCAAGCACCTTGTTCTGCGCCACTTACTAAAATACGTTGTGCGCTAAATAGTTCACGCCCCATACCTTGATGGGAATCGGTTAAATCTTGCTGTGCTGCTTCGCGTTTATTTAGCTCTTCGTCTGAGATCAACACAGACAAAGTACCTTCAATTGCATCTAAGCGGATCATGTCGCCATCATGGATCTTAGCGATAAGACCACCCGCCAATGCTTCAGGCGTCAAGTGGATTGCAGCAGGTACTTTGCCTGATGCACCAGACATACGACCGTCTGTCACTAAGGCAACTCGGTAGCCTTGATCCTGTAAGTTACCAAGGTATGGCGTCAACTTATGCAACTCAGGCATACCTAATGCTTTAGGCCCTTGGAAACGAACAACAGCCACACAGTCACGTTTCAATTCACCACTTGCAATGGCATCAGCCAATGCATTTTGACTATGAAACACAGCAGCGGGTGCTTCGATAATTCGATTTTCATCTTTCACGGCTGAAACTTTAATCACTGAACGACCAAGGTTACCTTTCAATAACGCCAATCCGCCTTCTTTACTAAACGGATTATCAATAGGTCGCACAACATTCATATCTAAGCTTTCATCTGTACCATCACGCCACACAAGATTATCACCTTCTAAGAAAGGCTCTTTGGTGTAATGAGTTAAACCTTTACCCACGATAGTGTTTACATCTTCATGCAATAGACCACCTTTCAGTAATTGCTTAACCAGAAACGCCATACCGCCAGCCGCGTGGAAATGGTTAATATCTGCTTGGCCATTCGGATAGATTTTAGTCAATGATGGCACAACTTTGGAAAGAGCTGAGAAGTCATCCCAAGTGATAATAATGCCAGCAGCACGAGCGTAAGCGACAATATGCATCGTATGGTTAGTTGAACCACCCGTCGCCAACAAACCAACAATCGAATTCACGATGCTGCGCTCGTCGACTATTTCGTATAAAGGTCGGTAATCTCGACCCAATGCAGTGATCTTGGTAGACAACTGAGAAGCATAGTTAGTTAATGCGCCTCGTAGTGGATCATCTGGATTAACAAAAGAAGATCCTGGAAGCTGAAGCCCCATAATTTCAACTAATAGCTGATTTGAGTTAGCCGTACCATAAAAAGTACAAGTACCAGCGCTGTGATAAGAAGCTGATTCAGCTTCAAGTAACTCCTCACGAGTCGCTTGACCCTGAGCGTAACGCTGACGAACCGCCGCTTTAGCTGCGTTAGTAATACCTGAGCGCATTGGCCCTGCTGGAATAAACAAAGCAGGCAAATGACCAAAACGCAGTGCAGCAATCAACAAGCCAGGAACAATCTTGTCACAAATACCTAGATAGATAGCCGCATCAAACATGTTATGAGAAAGTGCTATTGCTGCACCTTGTGCGATATTGTCACGACTAAATAGACTTAGCTCCATGCCGTCTTGCCCTTGCGTAACACCATCACACATAGCAGGAACACCGCCAGCGAACTGAGCAACAGAGCCCATTTCTTTAACCGCTGCACGAATTTGATCTGGGTAATTTTCGTAAGGCTGATGAGCAGACAACATATCATTGTAAGAAGATATGATACCTATGTTCGCTTCCTCCATTAGAGTCAGCTTTTGTTTATCTTGAGGTTGGCATGCCGCAAAGCCATGAGCCAAATTCCCACAGGACAATTTACCTCTGTGCGGTCCTTGCTCTTGCGCTTTTTTCATATCTTTAAGGTATTGCTCGCGCAACACTTTGCTTCGTTCAATGATGTCGTTCGTTACCTTAGCAACAATCGGATTCATGCTTCTCTCCGTTTTTGAATTCAGTTATCTCAGCAAACAGCCTGACACTACAATATTATGTAATATTACTACATTTTTAATTTATTTCACGCCTGAAACAGATAAATAACCAATAAAAACACTATATTTTGTAATTTTTTTACAAAAACAATTCGAAAAATGCTTTCTGTCAGCTAAAATACTCGAACTTTTGTAACATAATTCTGTACAATGCTAGCCATATATCAATAGATGATCAAAAAACAATCATATTGACAGGAATTTGTTACTAATCCTTGCTTAAAAAATTACTTATGTAGTATTTTTACGTAAAGAACAAAATTGAACGCGTGTTGTTCGAGTTCGAACATCATGCAACTTTCGCACTATGTTAGAGGTGAGTATGACGATTAAGGTAGCTATCAACGGTTATGGACGCATTGGACGCAATACGCTTAGAGCTTTGTATGAATCAGGCAAGCGTGATCAAATCCAAATCGTAGCGATTAATGATCTTGGTGATTCAAAAACTAATGCTCATTTAACGAAATACGATACTGTCCACGGTCGCTTCAACGAAGAGGTTACCTTTGATGAAGAAGCGCTTTATATCAACAAAGATAAAATCCGCACTTTCTCTGAACGTAATCCTGCAGACCTTCCTTGGGCTGAGCTAGATATTGACGTCGTTTATGAATGCACAGGTTTCTTTACAACAAAAGAAAAAGCCAGTGCTCACATCACTGCTGGAGCGAAGAAAGTTATCATTTCTGCACCGGGTAAAGAAGTTGATGCGACTGTTGTATACGGCGTAAACCAAGATGTACTAACATCTAAAATGACTGTCATTTCAAATGCTTCTTGTACTACCAACTGCCTAGCGCCATTCGCTAAACCATTAAGCGAAAAGCTTGGTATTGAAAGTGGCTTGATGACGACAATTCATGCTTACACCAATGATCAGCGCCTTTCAGACGTTTATCATGAAGATCTTTACCGCGCTCGTGCGGCAGCAATGAACATGATTCCAAGTAAAACTGGTGCTGCAGCTGCAGTTGGCCTTGTTATCCCAGCACTTGTTGGTAAATTTGATGGTCTTTCTGTTCGCGTACCGACTATCAACGTTTCGCTAGTAGATTTAACTTTCTTAGCGCCTCGTGAAACAACAGTAGAAGAAATAAACAAAATCATTGAAGACGCTATCAAGGCAGATCCAATTCTCGCGCAAGTATTGCATGTTAATTATGAGCCTCTTGTCTCTTCTGACTTCAACCACAACGCCTACACATCTAATTTCGATGCGACACAAACTCGCGTACAAGGTAAATTAGTAAAAGTTATGGCTTGGTATGATAACGAATGGGGCTTCTCAAACCGAATGCTTGATAATACTATCGCATTAATGGCTGCGAAATAGTCAAAATACACGAAGGCTGCTGACGCAGCCTTCGTCGTCTCTTATACTTCTCTTCACGCTTTCTAATCTTTGGTATTTAAAATGACTCGTAGAACTAAAATTGTTGCCACTTTAGGCCCTGCTTCCAGCTCTCCAGAAATGATTGAGAAATTGATCCTTGCTGGTGCCAACGTTTTCCGTCTAAATTTTTCTCATGGTCAACCTGAAGATCACATCGAACGAGCTAAAGTGGTTCGTGAAATGGCTCAAAAAAATGGTCGTCATGTGGCGATTCTTGGTGATCTACAAGGCCCTAAAATCCGTATCGCTCGCTTTAAAAACACCAAGGTCGAGCTAAAAGACGGCGCAACCTTTATTCTTGATGTTGGTTTTGACAAAAACAACGGCGACGAAACTCGCGTTGGTATTGACTACCCACAACTAGCAAAAGACTCACAGCCTGGTAACGTTTTGCTTCTTGATGACGGACGAGTTGTTCTTGAAGTACTAGAAGTGAAAGGCCAAGAAGTTATTACTAAAGTCATCGTTGGCGGCGCTTTGTCTAATAACAAAGGCATTAACCGCCAAGGTGGTGGACTATCTGCTGCTGCGCTAACCGACAAAGACCGCGAAGATATTAAAACTGCCGCCGCATTAAAAGCAGATTACTTAGCTGTTTCTTTCCCTCGTTGTGCAGACGACCTTCACGAAGCTCGTGCACTAGCCGAAGCTGCTGGCCTTAAAGCAGGTATCGTTTCTAAAGTAGAGCGTGCTGAAGCGGTTGCTGACAATGAAACATTAGATGCAATTATTCTAGCCTCTGATGCTGTCATGGTTGCTCGTGGTGACCTAGGTGTTGAAATTGGTGATGCAGAATTGATTGGCGTACAAAAACACATGATCAAACGCTGCCGTCAGTTGAACCGCCCTGTTATTACAGCGACTCAAATGATGGAAACTATGATTACTAGCGCAATGCCAACCCGCGCGGAAGTATTTGACGTAGCTAACGCTGTTTTAGATGGTACAGATGCCGTCATGCTTTCTGCCGAAACAGCCGCTGGCGCATACCCTGAAGAAGTAATTAAAACCATGAACCGCGTTTGCTTGGGCGCTGAAAAGCAACCAGCAATCAATCGTTCTAAGCACCGTATCGATGTGACCTTTACCAGCATTGATGAAACGATCGCGATGTCAGCTATGTACGCAGCTAACCATTTGGAAGGTGTTAAAGCGATTATTAGCTTGACCGATTCAGGTACTACACCACTTCTTATGTCACGCATTAGCTCTGGTTTGCCAATCTATGCACTGTCTCCAAACCAAGCAACACTGAATAAAGTAAACCTTTATCGTGGCGTAACGCCAGTAGCTTTCTCTTCACAAGAATTTAACGTTGACACTATCGTTGCTGGCTTAGTTGACCATGTGAAGTCTCTTGGTCTAATCAAAGACGGTGATCTTGTGATTGTGACAAAAGGCGATCACTTGGTGAGCTACGGTACAACCAATATGATGAAAGTCGTAAAAGTCGGTGCTGTTGAGGAATAAGTCACAGTGAAGAGCAAAACGTTGCAACAAAAAACGATCACGACACCGGAGCGTAAAAACGTCGCTCTGGTTGCTCATGACAATATGAAGCCTGCTCTTATCGAGTGGGCTGAAAAGCATAAAGAAAAACTAATCAAGCACAATCTGATGGCAACTGGTACAACTGGAAATTTAATGCAAAAGCAATTAAACGTTCCGGTACATTCGCTGATTAGCGGCCCTCTCGGTGGCGACCAACAACTTGGAGGTCTAATTGCCGAAGGCAAAATTGATGTGCTGATTTTTTTCTGGGACCCTTTCGAGCCAATGCCTCATGATCCTGACATCAAGGCTCTACTTCGAGTAGCTGCTGTTTGGAACATCCCGATTGCTTGTAGCGTTTCTTCTGCCAATTTTTTGGTGACGTCACCTTTATTCGAAAGCGAATTTGAGCGACAAATCCCAGATTATGAAAAATACCTCCAAGAGCGACTCTAGTCGCTCTTTCTTTTTCTACTGTTTATCAAACAACTTAGATATTTCTAGCTTCCTCAAAGCTCGCGGTTTTCCTCAAAATCGGCTATATTAGCCGCCAATTATTGTCATGTACAAATGTGTTAGGCCACGTTTAGACAGGGCAAATTTACTGATTAGACTCAACGTATAAGCCCCTCAGCACCACGTTGAACACCACTTATAGGAGAAGAGTTTTGCAAGCAGATGTAGCCCTAATAATGGGATCAAAAAGTGACTGGGCGACAATGGAAGGCGCCGCTGAAATAATGGACGCTCTTGGCGTAAGCTACCACGTCGAAGTGGTATCCGCTCACCGAACACCAGTCAAACTTGCAGAATTCTCAGAAAGTGCTGCAGACAAAGGTTTTAAGGTAATTATTGGCGGCGCTGGCGGCGCAGCTCATTTACCTGGCATGGTTGCAGCTCATACTCGTTTGCCTGTGCTAGGTGTACCAGTACAAAGCAAAGCCCTAAACGGCATGGACAGTTTACTGTCTATCGCACAAATGCCAAAAGGTGTTGCAGTTGGAACACTAGCTATTGGTAGTGCAGGTGCTTTCAATGCGGGTTTATTGGCTTGTCAAATTCTAGCTATTTCTAACCCTGAACTTGCTAAAAAAATTGAAGCATTCAGAACCAACCAAACAGAAACTGTATTGGCGAATCCAGACCCGAGAGAGGCTTAATCTATGTCAGTTCTATGGGTATTAGGAGCAGGTCAATTAGGCGCTATGCTAAAACAAGCTGGAACCCCACTCGGTGTTGATGTTCGTCCAATTGATATAGAGTCAACCGAGACCTTAGCACTAGGTCCAACTGATATTGTGACAGCAGAAAGAGAAGAATGGCCAGAAACTGTAGCCACCAAACAACTTGCTACACATAGCAACTTTGTCAACCTAGCGACCTTTCCACAGCTTGCAGATCGTCTAACCCAGAAACAATGGTTAGACCGTCTTGAGCTAGCGACAGCACCATGGTTTCCTGTTGAGGCTGACTCTTCTGCAGCACAAGCTTATGAGACATTAGGTGAACGCATTCTGATGAAAAGTCGTCGGGGTGGTTATGATGGCAAAGGTCAATATTGGTTAAAACAATCTGAAGGCATTGAGATACCTGAAGATTGGAAAGGCCAAGCCATTGCAGAACAAGCCATTAATTTTGATGAAGAAGTTTCATTAGTCGGTGTTCGAGGTAAAAATGGTGAAGCGCACTTTTACCCACTAACACTTAACCTTCACATTAATGGCATCCTATACGCCTCCATCTCTCCATTAGAGCGCCTAAAGCCTTTGCAAAGTAAAGCAGAAGTAATGCTTAGCAAGCTTATGGAGGCTTTAGACTACGTCGGCGTAATGGCGATGGAATGTTTCCGTGTAGGAGATGAGCTACTCATCAATGAGCTAGCTCCAAGGGTCCATAACAGCGGCCATTGGACACAAGCAGGCGCAAGCGTATGTCAATTTGAAAACCACGTACGCGCTGTCACAGGCCTTCCATTAGCGCCAGCCGAAGTTAAGAACCAAAGCATGATGGTCAACTTAATTGGTGTAGATCTAAACTATGACTGGCTAAACTTACAAGGCTTGGAGCTTTATTGGTACAAAAAGGAAGTTCGCCCAGGAAGAAAAGTTGGCCACCTTAATTTTTGTTCTGGTAGCTACTCAGTATTAGAGTCAGCACTAACAAAACTAGATCTTCCAGAGCCTTATCCAGAAGCTTTAGAGTGGTTAGCTAAAAACTTACCCAAGCTATAAATATCCACCCAAAGTTAGATATATCTTAACCTGACAACTAAATGCCGCTATCGTAAATGATAAGCGGCTTTTTTTATCGCTCAAACATCGAAGTGAATTAATTTATCCAAATAGATAAAAAATAAAAAAAACCGCAGAAACGCTTTAAAAATAGAAAATATAATATTTTTGAACTTGTTTACTTTACAAAACTCCTTATTCTAATTGATCTAGCTGAAAACAGCTTATTCAATATAAGAAAAACAGTACACTTAGATGCTGATAAGGAACTTTGAATGAACCATCTTGAACTAGACAGTTATGATTGGCGCTTACTTCGAGCCCTGCAAACCAATGCAAGACTCACCAATGTCGCGCTATCAGAACAAGTTAACCTATCCCCTTCCCAATGCTCAAGAAGGCTACAAAGACTCGAACAAAACAATTTAATTGAAGCTTACTTCACTCAACTTAATGCAAGTGAGTTGGGATACCACGTAACCGCTTTTATAAATATTACCCTTGATAAAAGTATTAAAAATTCAGATCAAGAGTTCAAAAAAGCCATTGAAGCCATTCCTCAAATATTAGAATGTTACTCGGTGAGCGGCGAAGCAGATTACTGGCTACGAATTATTAGCGAAAATCTACCCACTCTATCAACCTTTCTAAGTGAATCCCTTGCCAGTCTACCTTGCGTCAGAGACCTGACCTCAACCGTTGTCCTCAATCGCGTAAAACACGTACCATCAATTCCATTACCTAATTAACCAAGAACACAGAGAAGCGACAGAACCCATATATAGTAAGGGTGTCGCTTTTTAGACCTCAGGCAAGCGAATAACCATATAGACTCCGGCAAGAGTAATTATCGAAAATACCAAAACGAGAGATGCTAATGAGATCGAGTAAGTCAGTAAACTAATACTACTCATGGCTAATAATATAAAACCAATAATAGTATTACTGACTGATACATAGCTAGTTCGCTTATTTCCCTCGCCTAAATTCACTAAATACGTTTTACGACCAATTCTGACACCTTGGTGAGCAACGCTTAAAACGAAATACAGAATAACAATGAGCAATGTAGTAAAGCTCGTCTGAGGAAATAACTTTACCGTTGAAAATAGAGCCACACCAGTGAATGCACTCAATAAAGAAGAAAACATCATCACTTTCCGGCTAGAATGGTCTGAAAATAACCCCCAAAAAGGAGAAGATAGCAGGGAAGCTAAACCACTCGATAGGATAAATAAACCTAGAATCAATACACCGTTTTCGGATCTTTGTTGGGCAATCAATACATAATAAGGAGCACTCAGAGCCGCACATAAAAATAACGAACGAGCAATAACGAATTCGCGAAATACCGAATCAGTTCTCAACAGACTAAGCTCTTTAAATACATCAATAAAATTTACACCTTTGTCTCCAACTTCACTTAAAGGCTCTTGCACCAAAGAATAAATTAAAGCGGCAAATAGCCAAATCATTGTAGCTGCAACAATTCCCCAAATATAAAAGCTCACATTACCTTGAATATTATCGAAGAAAAATAACGTACAAACAGCTATACCTATTGTTATAAGTCCTGAAGCACTAGAGGACCATCCAGTAACCCTTCCACGCTTATTTTTCACAACAGTCTTACCAAGCACATCTTTCGACGCTACAGAATTAAGCCCCCTTGCTACACTAAATACTATTAATGCAACAATAATTGCCCAGCCTGCGCTTACTCCGTCTAGCAACAAAGCGGCGCACCCTATCACCACCACACATAGAGATTGAATTAGGCTTCCCAACACCCAGACCCACTTTCGAACTTTCACCTTGTAAATAAAATGAGCAATAATCAACTGAGGCAACAAAGATCCAGATTCACGTATTGGCACCAACCAGCCCAGCAGGTACAAAGGAGCCCCCAAGCTTTGTAGCAACCACGGCAAGGTAACTTTTGGGTTGATCAAAACATCACCTAAATTGATTAAAAACTGAGAGATAACCAACTTGAAAATATTTCTTCTATTTGCCTTCTTTTGCACTTCTTTATCTAGCATAACAACACTCTATTAATATTTTATTCACAGAATACTCGCTAAAAATTGCCTCTAAAAAAACAAGAATAACGGTTAGCATAAAATATGCTCATTCTAAAAAAATTTATGATATTTATAGCAGTCTTAATAGAACTATAGACGTATACAGCTACCAACTTAGGACAAAATCAAAGGAAGCTAATTCACACATAATAAGCTGCAGCTCTTTTAGCTTACATATCCACAGGAAAGTAGGTCTATTTAGCACCACAACAAACCGCAGCCCTTTAGACAAGTTTATTAATATCCAATCACAAACTAAGTAAAACGAGCTTATGAAGTAAGACTTATTCACATCTTTGTAAAAAACGTAAAAAGTCTGTCACTTGATTAGCCAATCATACATCGACTAGATAGACTTATTTAGCAATCAAAAAAACATAATTAGTAAGGATAGATGACATGGATTTAATTAGAATTTTATTTGCCATTCTTTTACCGCCGCTTGGTGTCTTTTTACAGGTTGGTATCGGTGGTGCATTCTGGCTAAACATATTACTCACCATTTTGGGCTACATCCCAGGAATCGTACATGCTGTCTGGATCATCGCTAGGCGGTAACCTCAGCGCTCTCTAGATGAAAAAGCCCTGATAGCTGATCAAACGCTGGACGATCATTAGGCGGCAACCTCAATGATATGAGGCTACACATTATTCTGCTTCGTCTCTCACTGTGTGCTGACTCATTCCATCTTTGGCATTGGATTAGCGCTGACGCGTTGAGCTTAATAACCTCCTCCCAACCTCCCCATGAGGAGGAGCAAAAATGCCTGAGCAGTTATGACGTCGACGACTTCATTGATATGATGCTGGCACGCATTATCCTGCGTCGTCCCTCCCTTATATCCTGATACATGCCATCTTGGCATTTCCCGCAG